>CAYFSD010000047.1:2170-4883 GCA_964345705.1 uncultured Desulfohalobiaceae bacterium | reverse complement strand
CCGCCAAGGACCTTGATGCAGCTCACAAGCTTGGCGCCTGAATTGTCCGCTATATCCAGCTTGGATTCCACTTGAATCATCGGATCCCCCTAAACGGCTTTTTCCACGAGATTCTTGAGCGACCAGCGCTTCCGCTTGCTCAGGGGACGGCTCTCGATAATCTGGACTTTGTCCCCGATCTGGCAGGAATTGTGCGGATCGTGCGCCATGAATTTCTTTCTGCGGCGGATATATTTCTTGTACAACGGATGCTGGACCATGGTCTCGCACCGCACGACGATCGTCCTGTCCGCCTTGTTGCTGACAACATATCCGGTCATGACTCGTTTACTCATTGTCCTGCTCCAGATCCCTTTCCCTTAGAATTGTCAGAATACGCGCGACATTCCGCTTCACCGTCTGCATTCGCTGCGTATTCCCGAGCTGCCCGGTAGCGTGCTGAAATCTCAGGTTGAAAAGCTCCTTGCGGTACTCGCTGAGCTTGTTCTGCAGCTCGCTATGGCTTTTGTCGCGTATCTCAGAGGCTTTCATGGTCTACCCCTTGTCCTCGATTTTCGTCTTCACCGGCAACTTCTGGGCCGCCAGCAAAAGAGCCTCGCGGGCACGATGGACGTTGACCCCGGAGATCTCGAACATGATCTTGCCCGGTTTCACCGGAGCAACATATCCCTCGGGGGTACCCTTGCCCTTGCCCATTCGGGTCTCTGCGGGCTTGGCGGTGTACGGCTTGTCCGGGAAGATACGGATATAGACCTTTCCGCCCCTTTTCAGGTGGCGCATGATGGCCACGCGCGCGGCCTCGATCTGCCGATTGGTAATCCGGCCGTGCTCCACGGTCTTCATCCCGATATCACCGAAAGCGACCCGCGTTCCCCGGGAGGCCCTTCCCTTGTCGAAATTGCGATGCTGTTTTCTCCAGCGGATCCGTTTGGGGCTAAGCATTGCTCGTCACCTCGTCGAGTATTTCGCCTTTGAAGATCCACACCTTGACGCCGATGATCCCGTACGTCGTGTGCGCGGTGGCAAAGCCGTAGTCGATGTCGGCTCGCAGGGTGTGCAGGGGAACGCGGCCTTCGCGGAACCATTCAGTGCGCGCGATCTCGGCCCCGCCCAGGCGTCCGGCACAATTGACCTTGATTCCCTCGGCCCCGAACTTGCGGGCCAGGCCAATGGTTCGTTTCATGGCCCTGCGGAAGGCAACGCGGCGCTCGAGCTGCATGGCCACGTTCTCCGCTACCAGCTGGGCGTCTGTCTCGGGCCGTCTGACCTCGTTCACCTCAATGACGAACTCGTTCTTGAACTTGTTCTTGAGCTCGCTGCGAAGCTTTTCGATCTCGGCACCCTTGCGGCCGATGACGATGCCCGGCCTGGCGGTGTGGATAATAAGCCGCACTTTTTCCGCGGCACGCTCGATCTCGATTCGGGAAATCCCGCCGTGATAGAGACGCTTCTTCACGAAATCGCGGATCTTTTTATCCTGGTATATGAACTGGGCATAGCTTTTTTCGCTATACCATCTGGAAAGCCAATTCTTATTGTAGCCCAGGCGGAATCCGTGGGGATGAACTTTTTGGCCCAAAATCGCCCTCCTAAGGTTCGTCGACGGTTACGGTTATGTGACTGGTCCGCTTGAGAATCCGGGTGGCACGACCCATGGCTCGCGGCTTGATCCGCTTCCAGGTCGGTCCCTCGTCGACTTGGATCCTCTTGACAAACAACCTGTCCACATCGAGCGACGCGTTGTTTTCCGCGTTGGCGATCGCGGAGTAGAGAACGCGATACAGCACCCGGGCGGGCTTCTTATTGGTGAAGCGAAGCAGGTTGAGGGCCTCGTCTACGGGAAGATCCTTCACATTCTCTGCCACCAGTCGCGTTTTGCGCGGTGACACGCGTGTGAAGCGGGCTTTGGCTTGAACCTCCATGGCGCACCTCGAATCTCGTTATTTCTTGCCCTTGGCTCGACTCTTCTTGTCACCCGCATGGCCGTGGAATGTGCGCGTGGGAGAGAACTCGCCCAGCTTGTGACCGACCATGTTTTCCGTCACGAAGACGGGAATGAATTTCTTGCCGTTGTGCACGGCGAACGTCGTGCCGACCATTTCCGGAGTGATGGTGGAGCGGCGGGACCAGGTCTTGATCACGCTGCGATCGCCGGCTTCCTTGGCCCGGTTCACCTTCCTCAGCAAATGTCCGTCGACAAAAGGTCCTTTCTTCAGTGACCTCGGCATAAGAGCTCCTCTCACAGTTGAGCTGATCTGTCCAGTCTCTCGATCCGCCCGATCCGATAGATTGAGGCCGCGACGGTATTTTCGGCCGCGCACGGATCGGGTATTCAATCAGGGGTAGCGTCGCGAGCAGGAGGCCGCGGGCGCGACGGTCAACACGGCGGAAAATCAGCGCTTCCTCCGCCGGACAATGAATTTGGAGGATACCTTCTTCTTCTCTCTCGTCTTGAATCCCTTCGTGGGCATGCCCCACGGAGTGACAGGATGGCGTCCACCGGAGCTGCGGCCCTCGCCGCCGCCGAGGGGATGGTCGATGGGATTCATCGCCACGCCGCGAACTTTGGGTCGCCTGCAACGGTAGCGATTACGACCCGCCTTGCCGATCTTAATATTCTCATGCTCGATGTTGCCCACCTGACCCACGGTGGCCATGCACGCAGACGGGATCTTGCGGATCTCTCCGGATGGCAGGCGGAGAAGGGAAAATC
>CAYFSD010000047.1:0-2070 GCA_964345705.1 uncultured Desulfohalobiaceae bacterium | reverse complement strand
AAAGTCGTGAATGGTCTGCTGGCGCTGTCCGGGGGAAGTGGGTTTCAGATCCTTGACCGCCATAATTAAGCACCTTCAAAGTATGAGATTTTCTCTCCGGGCTCCAGGGTGATGTAGGCCTTCTTGTATCCGGATTTCTTGCCCAGTGGGCGGCCGAATCGCTTTTTCAGCTGCGGCTTCTTCTTCGCGGTATTGACCTTCTGGACCCGAACCTGGAAGGCTTCCTCAATTGCCTTCTTGATCTCGATCTTGTTCGCAGTCGCCTGAACGAGAAAGACCAGCTGGTTATCCTCTTCCTTGAGGGCCGTGGTCTTTTCCGTGATATGCGGCTGATGCAGAATCCGTGTATAATCCATGACTAGTGCAACCTTTCCTTGATTTTTTCCACGCTCTGCCGGGTCATCACCAGATGCGCATACTTGAGCACATCATAGGTATTCAGGTTGCCCGCAGTGACGAGCTTGGCGTCAGGGATGTTCCGCGTGGCAAGATCAAGATTTGTATCTGTTTTTGCCACCACGATCAAGGGCTTGTTTAGGTTCAGCGAGGTCTGGATCCGGCTGAAATCTCTAGTCTTGGGGCGATCCAGACTCAAGTTATCCAGCAAAACAAGCTCGGAGTCCCTGTATTTCCCGCTCAGGGCCATCTTCAAGGCAAGGCGCCGGGTCTTGCGGTTGATCTTTTTCTCGTAGGACTTGGCTTTGGGGCCGTGAATCACCGCCCCGCCAGCCCACAGAGGAGAACGGACCGTCCCGGCCCTTGCGCGGCCGGTTCCCTTCTGACGCCACGGCTTCTTGCCGCCGCCGCGGATATTGGCCCGATTCTTGTAGTGGACCGTCCCCAGCCTCCCGGCGGCGAGATGGGCCTTGACCACGGAATTGAGGATTTCAGGCTTGACAGGGACGTTGAAAATATCCTCCGGAAGCTCGTATTCGCCCACGGAATTGTTGTATTGGTCGACTAGCGATATTGCGCTCATTGTTTCGGCCCCTTCCTAGTCCTTGCGAAGATAGAGGATTCCGTTTCTCGGCCCCGGAACCTGTCCCTTGATGAGGATCACGTTGTCCTCGGGGCGGACATCGACGATCTCCAGGTTCTTGAGCGTGACCTTATGATTGCCCATCCTGCCGGGCATCTTCTTGCCCTTGTAAACCCGGGCCGGATCCGACATCTGTCCAATGGATCCGCCATGGCGGTGTACCTTGTGGGTCCCGTGGGTATCGGCGGCCCCGGCGAAATTCCATCTCTTCATAACACCGGTAAAGCCCCGTCCCTTGGATTTGCCGGTCACCTTGATCTTGTCCCCGACCTGGAAGGCATCCGCCTCGAGGCTTTGCCCCTCCTCGTAGGACTGGACATCACTGGTCCGGAATTCCTTGAGATAACGGTAATAGGCGTCAACGCGCCCGCTGTAATGCCCTTGGACCGGCTTGGTCAGCTTTCGGGGCTCGATGGTCTCGAATCCGAGCTGCAGGGCATCGTACCCGTCGGTGGACTGCTGCTTTTTCTGCACCACGCGGCACGGACCGGCTGCAACGGCCGTACAGGGAATGCGCTGTCCGTTTTGCCCGAAAATGGCGGTCATGCCGATTTTCTTGCCGATTAATCCTACCGAGCTCATATCCACCTCGTTCGCCTCATTAGAGCTTGATTTCCACGTCCACGCCAGCCGGCAGGCTCAATTTACCCAGCGCGTCAACGGTCTGCTGCGTCGGCTCCAAGAGATCCAGCAGTCGTTTGTGCACGCGCAATTCGAATTGCTCCCTGGACTTCTTATTCACGTGGACCGAGCGGTTGACGGTGAAGCGCTGGATCTTCGTCGGCAAGGGAATGGGACCGGCAATGCTGGCTCCGGTGTTGTGCGCGGAATCGACGATCTCCGTCACGGCCTTGTCCAGGATCCGATAGTCGTAGGCCTTGAGCTTTATCCTGATCCTCTCTCGTGTCATCGTAGCCATTCTGCAACCCCTAATGCGGTCAGCCGGTTATCTGGTCTGCATTCACCGGGCCTGTTGTTACTCCACGATCTCGGAGACGACTCCGGCTCCCACCGTGCGGCCGCCTTCCCGG
>CAYFSD010000046.1:0-8662 GCA_964345705.1 uncultured Desulfohalobiaceae bacterium | reverse complement strand
TGGCCACATCCTGCCCCACGAAAACGCGCCAGTTACAGCCGCTCACTTCCGCCTGGCCCAACAGCTCCAAACCGTCGTCCGTACGCTGAAGGATCGCGCTGGGCATCCCCTTCCCGGAGCCAAAGGACAGAACGGGCTCCAGGCTTTCCTCGCTGATCCGACGATCCACTCGGGACATGTCCGGATGGGCGATGATTCTTCCGTTGCCGTCGGTCACAATGGCGAAGCCGCTGACCATGCTGCCGCTCACATCGGAGACGGAGGCCCGGAGCGCATCCAGGTCCAGCTCCGCCAGGAGCATGCGATCCCGGGAAATGGGTCGGATCATGCTCACCACGAGCTCTTTTCTGGAGCTGGAATAGTAGGGGGAGGTGAGATAAAAGTCCCTGTCCGGGGCAGTGGAGCGGATCAATCCGGAAAAGTCGGTTTGCCCCGCCTCCTCGGGCACTGCTCGAAGCGTTCGGCGCAGGGAGTCGAGAATGGTCACCTCCTGGAAATTGGCCCTGGTCTGCAGGAACTCCTCCAGGCGGTCGATCCTCCCTGAGGGCCGCTGGAAAAAGGAGGCGGCGTAGCGGAGATTCCTATTGCAGGCCGCGATATAGCTGTTCACGCGCTCAGCGACTGCAGCGGCCCTATCTCTTTGGTTCCTCTGGATAAAATGCAGCTGGTAGGCGCACCAGGCCCCGGCGACGATCAAAAGCCCCGCAAGGCAGAGCAGAAGCCATCTGGAAATGAACTTGCCCACAAAACCGGTGAGGCTCTTTTCCCGCTGCTTCGCACTGTGCGATGAATTGGCCCATTTCCGGAGGGCGGGAATGAATCTGCCGATCATGAGCGCTCCTTATGGCTTCCAAGAGCTCGAATCGAGAAGGGATCGAGGAGTAATAAGCGCTTTCTGGAACGCAACTATTCACCACATTGATCCGTCCATGAGCACGGGGCTGTTTGAATCAACTCGATTTCGGCTCTGAACAGGTCCCATTCCCGGCATCCTCTTGGTTTTTCTCCATGTTATGCAGGAACCCGGATCACATACAGTGCCGGGCGGAGAAAAAGAACAGAGCCTTGGGTGCGCTGATTCAACAAAATCCCGTGCCGATGGACACTGAGGTATTGCAGTGGTGAATCGATACAACTCCACCTTTTTTTCGGATAGTACCCTACCCCTATTTAGCCCTTGGACAACCTGCCGAAACCCGGCTCACATCGTCGACCGAACCGGGCTTTCGAGATCCTGCGCCTCCCCCGAACATTTTTCTCCGCGCTGCTTGCAGCACCTTCCGGGATCAGGCAGGATAATTGCGAGCGGCTGCCTCCACGTCGCAAGGCGTCTTCTAGCGGTCGTGCCCTGAGACCGGCAGACTCAGCTTTCCTTGAACTGAATCGGACGCGAATTCCTATGGCCACCAAAATGCACCAGCTGTTGGCCGCAACAAAGCCCTTCTCCTTTCTTCCGGAAACAAAGCTCCGGGAGCTCGAGCCCCTCCTGTCCACCATCCACTACTTCTCCGGCATGACTCTCTTCGTTCAGAACAAGACCCAGGTCACCTATTTCTATATTGTCCTGCAGGGAAAGCTGGAGCAGTACATCCTGGAATCCGGAGAAAAGAGCCTGCAGCACGTCCTGACCCAAGGGGACACCTACGGAGGCCTTTCCCTTCTCTTCAACCAGGGAATCTCCCTGTACATGGTCCAGACCCTGGAGGACTCCATCATTTGCTGCCTGGAGGCCGGAAAGTTCCTCGAGCTTTGCTCCGGCTACCGGGAGTTTGCCGCCCATTTCATCGACCGCTTCCGCGACCTCTCCGACGAAAAGACCTTCCTGGAACACTTCGCCAGACAAGTCGGCCGCTCGGAGCAGATGGAGCTCGAACCCGCCAGGGCTTCTGTCTCCGCGGTGTTCTCCTCCGAGTATCTGGACTGCGCCGTCGAGACTCCCATTCAGGAGGCAGCCCGAATGATGACCTCGAACAGCACTGGACATATCTTTGTTCGAGGGGAATCCGGAGATCATGAGGGAGTGATCACGGACGCGGATCTGCGAGCCAAGGTGATCTGCGGCTCCGAGGGATACCATGCGCCGGCGAGCCGGGTGATGTCCGCTCCCCTCATCTCGATCCCGGTCAACGCGGATATCCTGAGGGCCATGACCGTGATGCTGCGCTTCGACATTTCCCGCCTCGGGGTGGTGGATCAATCCGAAAGGCTTGTGGGAGTGATCACGGAGAAGGACATCCTTCGGGCCCAGATGGGATCCCATCTGCAGACACTGCGGGAAATGCGATCAACACGGAGCGTCCAGGAGCTGGCCTTCCGGCACGAGCAGCTCCCCCACCTGGTCAAGTCACTTCTGGAAAGCGGAGCCAGCGCTCAGTACATCAATGGATTCGTCACCTCTTTCAACGAGCTGATCCTGGAAAGGCTCATGGACTTCGCCCTGCTGGAGCTCGGCCCCCCTCCCGCCAGATTCGCCTTTTTGCTCATGGGGAGCGAAGGGCGCCGGGAACAGACCCTGAAGACGGATCAGGACAACGCCATCGTGTACGAGGATGTGCCCCGGCGGGATCGGGATTCCGTGCATCAGTATTTTCTGGAGCTCGGGACCAGGGTCTGCGACTGGCTGCATCAGGTCGGGCAGCAGTACTGCGAGTTCGACATCATGGCCAAGAACCCTTCCTGGTGCCAGCCCCTGTCCGTGTGGAAGAAGCATCATCGCAGATGGATCGAAAGCGACGATCCCCAGAGGATGCTGCACGCGAATATCTTCTTTGACTTCCGTCTGGGCTACGGACAGGAAGAGCTTGTCCGCAGCCTGCAGCAGTCCCTTTTCCATCATATACGGCAGTGGCCTGGATTCCTGCAGCACATGGCCAGGAACGCCTATCAGATCAAGCCCCCTTTGAGCTTCTTCGGAAATTTCATTCTGGAGGAGTCGGGGCAGAAAAAAGGAGGGTTCGATATCAAGAGCGCCATGCGCCTTGTTGTCGACTTCGCCAGGATCTACGCCCTCCAGGAGGGCATCGGGGAGACGAACACCCGAAGGCGGCTGGAGGCGATGCATCAGGCGGGACAGCTGGACAGCCAGAACCTAGAGGACCTGATCCACACCTACGAATATCTCATGTACCAGCGTCTGAAGCACCAGGCGGAAAACGTGGTCCGCAGAGGGGCGGCTCCGGACAACTACATTTTGCCTTCCAGGCTCACCCATATCGAGCAGCAATCCCTGAAGGAGGCCTTCAAGAGGATCCGCACGGCTCAGGGCAAGCTACGTTTGGATTTCTTTCTGCATTTAGTCTAGAGCAAGCGGAACAGAGATCACGAACGACACATGAATCGCCTAAGCCATTCCGGAAGCCTCGGGGCCGATCTCTGAGAGGCTGGCTCCGTCCCGCCTTGTTCCGAGCCCCGTTCCCCGCTCTTCACGGGCCGAATCTCGTCCCGGTTCTCCCTCGCTGCCTGGGCAAATGCCCGGATGACCCGGGGGTCGAATTTCGTTCCCGCCTGCTCCTGCAGGATGTTCAGGGCCCTCTGGACGCCCATGGCCTCCATGTTGGCCCGCTCCGAGGTCATGGCGTCGAAGGCGTCGCACACAGCGACGATTCTGGCCTCCAGGGGGATACCCTCCCCTGCCAGCCCCTCGGGATATCCGCTCCCGTCGTATCTCTCGTGATGGTACAGGACCAAGGGGACCACCTCGTTGAGCAGGGTCAGGGGCTTGATGATCTCCGCTCCCCTCTGGGGATGCCTTTTTATCGTCTCGAAGCCCACGGGACAGAGATTGCCCAGATTGCGCAATATGTCGTCCTGCATGGCGATCTTGCCGATGTCGTGCAAAAGCCCCCCGCGGTAAATCTTTTCCGCCTCCCTTTCCGGCAGACCCAAGTATCTGGCGGTCATCCTGGCATAGCTCGCCACGTTCAGAGAGTGCCCGTGAGTGGTGGGATCCTTGGCCTCCAGGGCCAGAACCAGGCCCTCGATGGTCTCCCGAAAGGCCCGCAGCATCCTTTCGTCATAGCGGAAGGCCTTGTGCAGGGCAATGGCCCCCTGGCGGCCGCAGTCCCGAACGAAATCCACCTCGCTTTGCAGCATGCTGCGCTGGTGGCTGAAATAAACAGCCAAGACCCCTGTGTACTGCTCCACGATATGGAAGGGGATTGCCAGAATGGAGATCACCATCTGTTTCCCCAGCCTGGTGGTACTGGGAATGCGCCCGTCATCCCGCACATCCTCGATGAAGACCTCCCGGCCCTCCTCAAGGGAAAACACCGCCTCGAGGGTCTCGTACCCCACATGGGCCAGCGTACCCATCTGAAAGCCGCTGGTAACCTTCATGTACACCTGTTCCGCCTCGGTATCCACGATCCAGTAGATGCACCCCCTAGCTTCCATGATCTCCCGGATGTTGGAGACGATGGTTTCCAGGATGTCATGGATCTCCTGTCCCTCGTGAATGGCCGAGGAGACCTTGCGGAAGGCCTCGAGGTAGCGGGTATGCTGGATGGAGCTCTTGATGGTGATTGCGCTCTGCTGAGCCAGATAATGGAACAGGTGATGGTCCCGCCGCGATATCTCCACCTTCCGATCGAAATAGATCCTGAGGACCATGCGCGTATTGCCGGTGACCTCAAAAGGGACCCCGATGATGGAGATAATCCCTTCCTCCTTGGCTGCCTGGAGGTACTGCACCCGGGGATCCTGGTCCACGTCGTCGATCACCACTAGAGAGTCCTGGAACACCTCGGAAAGGCTGGAATCGGCCACCACTCGGCCCTTGTCCAGGTAGGCACGACTGAGCCCGGTGGAGGCCATGAGCTCCAGCTCGTGGCTGGCCGTGTCCATAAGCCTGAGTGCGCAGCCCTTGGCCTCGAAGACCTCCGCAATGGTCTCCACCAGAATCTGCAGGGCCTCCCCGGAATCCTGGCTCTCATGCAGGGCACGGGTAACCCGGGTCACGATCTCGAAGAATCCCTCAATGCGGTCCGGCTCGGCCATTCGCCTCTCCTTTGCTGCACGGCCCTTCTCCTGGACGCCCTCGCCCTCGCGAGGGCTTCCTCCTGTCTGGAACCGAGATCGAAAGCGCCTCAGAAGGCATAAATGTAAACCATGGACACGAGAACCGCTGCGCATGCGACAAAAGCGCCGCACACCCTGGGCATGGAGAGCCCGGAGGTGCTTTTCACGCTGACGTAGACCGAGGACAGGAGGTAGAGTAAAATAAGGGCCAAAAGGCTATACAGAACGATCCCCCCATACCCCGTCTGCACCGCGGCGAGCACCGGAGCCAATGGCCAGGCCGCGGCCATGGAGATGCCCAGGTTGAAGTACAGAGGGAAGAACGGCTGAACCCCGCCCGCGGCCGCCCTGGTAAAAACCCATAGGAAGAGGGCCAGACCGGCGTGGGTCAAGAACACGAGACCTACCCCGGCAACAAGGAAGAAGATCTTGTACTGAAAAGGCACTTCCCCGGAAAGGAACATGCCGCTGAAAAGCATGGCGAACAGCCCGTACAACAGGCCGAAGATCAAGAGATTGATGAAGCAATAGCGCAGTGTCTTCCCTTCACGGAAGATTTGGCTGTACACGTCCTCCTTGAGCATCAGGACTCGCTTGGCTGTGGCAAGGAATTCCATTCCGCCTCCCTGGTGTTGTGGTGAGCTCGTCGCTTGAGTTTACACTACCGCGGCCCCGCCTAACAATACCCTGCCCCGCCTGAACCTTTTTCCGCGCTTACGATCCTTGCAAGGGACAGCAGTGCTCCGCGTCGATCTGTTCCGAAGGACAACGACAAAAAGGGCAGAAGGAAGGCGGCCTTCCTTCTGCCCTTTTCTTGCTCACGCAAACGCCAAGCCGAAAGCTACCAGGGCTGCAGCCCCCAGATGAAGACCACCAAACTAACGAGGACCATGAGCACGGGCATGAGCGTACCGTTGTATCGCTTTTCCTCATAATCCGAGCCCCAGCCGTGAATCCGGTCGATCACCTGCTTCTCCTCCTGGGTGACCGGGGCGATGTTCAGCTTGTTGAAGGCCACGGAGAAGATAATCACGATCATGAAGGCCAGGGGCACGGTCACCATGCCTCCGGCCATGCCCAGGGCCGCGGTCACGCCATCTCCGACCACGAACCCGGAGAAGGCGTGGGGAGAGATGATGATGTAGACCAATCCGCTGACAATGGAGCTGATGATCACCGCCAGCTTATTGGTCTGCTTCCACCAGACTCCGAGCAGAATCGCAGGTGTCACCGTCGTGGCCAGCAGGCCGAAGGCCCAGAGAATGCTGACCACCAGGAAGGGAGGCGGACGGAAGGCCAAGAGCAGGGCGATCAGCCCGGCCACGGCCAGGGCCACGTACCCCACGGTCACCTTCGACTTGTGCTCCGCATTTGGCTTGATCACGTTCATCAGGTCATTGCCCACCAGCCCGGAAATGGCCATGAGGTTCCCTCCAATGGTGGACAGCCCTCCGGCCAGGACACCACCGATGACCAGGGCGGCAACGATGTCCGGGTTGTAGTACACGTTCAGGGCCAGGATGGTCTGGTCCGGGGGCGCGATCGCCAGGCCCTCCACTGCGGTGAACATGTTCCCGGCGAAACCGGCGGTATAGGTCGCGCTGAACAGGAGTCCCAGGAAGAAGACGAACCAGGGGAGGTTCCATCTGGCGGACTTGACGCTTCCGGAGGTGAACACGCGCATGGCCAGATGGGGCAGGGCCACCGGTCCCAGTGTCAGCGCAGGGATCAGGGAGAAGTACCATTTGTAGCTGTAGGTCATATCGAAGAAATTGGGCAGCTCATCGAGCATGGCCGGAACCATGTCCCCGTAGGCCAGAGGGGGAAACCACCACCCGCTGGAGCCCATGGCGTGCATGACCCCGCCCAGGGGCAGCACCATGGTCAGGATCATAACCAGAGACATGAATGCGGCGTTGTGGGTCAGGCCGTACATGCTCCCCAGGGTGATGAAGACGATGGTGGCAATGCCCACCACGACAACACCCCAGTTGTAGGGGATGCCGAACAGGACCTCGAAGGCCATGCCCAAGCCGATCATCTGCCCCAAAGCATACATGATCATGGCCAGGGTACCCCAGATCACCACCAGGACCGTGGCCTCATTGCCGTAGCGGGCCTTGATGAAGGTGGCCGGGGTGTAGGCCTTCATGCGTCGCAGACAGGTCCCGTAGAGAAGGGTGATCAGCGGTATGGACAGGGCCCACTGGATCCAGAGATAGACAAAGGGCACCTGCAGCTTGTAGATCAGTGCGATCACGCCCATGAATGTGGCCAGGCTGGCCCAGGTGGCCACCATGGCCAAGGCGTTGACCACGGGCCCCACACTGAAGCCCGCGGCATAGAAGTCGTCCGCCGTAGCGGTCATCCTCATGGCCCGATAGCCCACATAATAGAGGATGGCGAAAAAGGCGACGACCACGACAATGCCCATCCACATGCTGGGCAGTACGAATTCATAGGTCTCCGGATTTTCCATATCCAGCTCCTCCTGATGTTAAACGATGGCCCGCAGCGGAGTAACCGGGCACCACCGGTCACATCCGCAACTAAAGAGGACCCCACAAGAGCCTATGGCACCCGGGCGCTGAGAGCGCCTACCGCTTCTCCTCGCCGGATCCCTCCCCCTCCTGGGACTCGATGAATTCCTGCATCTCGTCGTCGAACTTGTTCATGACATAGGCGAGGATGGTGGTCAGAACGATCAGGCCGAACCACCCCATGAGAATGGGCACGATGTAGTGCACGGGAAATCCCAAGAAGCTCCCCCCCTGCAAGCCGGGAAAAATCACGAAGAGCTGGGCGAAATGTCCGAAGATCATCAACAGGACGAAAAACAGCAAAGTAAGAAACAACTCCTTCTTGTACAGTCTTTCCTTCATGTCTCCCCCCTTTGTTTTGCGGATTCAAAGATGAATCCATCCAATATATCCCTGCCTTCCGGGTCGGATTCGCACTCAGGCCGACCCGGGGCGTGCGGGTCTATTTTTTGGAGCTCAGCTCCGGAAAGTCCCAGTAGAAGTATTCGTTCTCCCCTCGTTCCGTTCCTTCATCCTGCTTCTTGTGCTCGTTCTCCCGAAGCTCGATGCGGCGGATCTTGCCGCTGATGGTCTTGGGTACTTCCTCCACGAACTGCAGGATCCGCGGTATCTTGAACTTGGGCAGGATCTGCATGCTGTGCCGGAACAGCTCCAGGGCCAGATCCCGGGAGGGCTCATACCCCTTGCTCAGGATGACATAGGCCTTGACCAGCTGGTAGCGCTCCGGATCCGGCACACCCACGACAGCGGCCTCGCCCACAGCGGAATGCTCGATCATGGCGCTTTCCACCTCGAAGGGCCCCACCCTGAAATCCGAGGTCTTGATCACGTCGTCGGCGCGTCCCACGAACCACCAGTATCCATCGTCATCCACGTAGGCGCGGTCCCCGGTATAGTAGAAATTGTTTACGAAAACGGACTGTGTTTTCTCTGGATTGCCGATGTACTCGGTGAACAGGCCGATGGCCCGCCAGCGGTCCAGACGCACCACGATGTGTCCCGTCTCGTTGGTGCTGGTGATTTCGTTGGCCTCGTCGTCCGCCAGGGTCACGTCGTACATGGGCGAGGGCACCCCGAAGGACCCCACGCGCATGGATTCCTTCATC
>CAYFSD010000045.1:0-8739 GCA_964345705.1 uncultured Desulfohalobiaceae bacterium | reverse complement strand
AAAGACAAAAGTTATAATAATGACAAAAATTGAAGGTTTTTTCATATTCTATCTCCTTTTAATTTACAATTGTGAAGCAATCTGTCTATTTATCTCATTTAGATGGACGGATAAATTGTTTGGTTGTCTGTTTATGCTAGGCGGTAAGTTTAACCTTTTATCACTATTAGCTTTTTAAAATTTAAAAAACTTGTATTACAATTAATAATTTGCAGGTCTCTATTCTCGGCGGTGGTCTAATTGATGCACGACATTGCATAACCATCCTCCTTTCTTTGTTTTGATTGGAACAAAAAAGTCCTATTGCCACAAAATTCAGTTGGATTTGGCTAACTAGCTGAAATTATGTAATTTAATTTAAATTAAAATGCAATACTCTGTCACTGTGATAAAACAAAAAGGTGATAATTATAGGCAATATTGTTAAAAAACGATGAATATCAAGCTTGCAGAGTTAATTCCGGTTTAATTTTTTGGCAAAGTATTGCACCTTATTGTCAGTTAACTTCTTGATTTTTTGCTGATTGATGAGTCCAACTGAATTTTGGAAACATAGAAAAAGTCGTACTGTTAAGTCTGCAAAACGTTACACGCTTGGTATCCGTCTGTCTTGATAACACCCTTGATTTTCCGGTTCTTAATCACGGTTAGTTTGGTTTTTGCCTACCAAGTATGCAATTTTTGTGCAAAAAAATCTTGAAACACTTAGCAATATAACATCTTAGAATGATGCAACTTATTTAAATTAAATACTCATGTGATAGGAGTTTGTGTATGCAATAAATTTTAGCAAGGAGATAGATAGTGGAAGTGTTTTGCATTTTTTTGTGATTGATAATCAATATCGCTGTTATGTTTCTGTATAGCATGTTTCCATGATCTAGGTAACGTAAGGATTCCTGATCTCATCCTTTTCAAGCAGGGGCCTTTGACAGAGGATGAATAGCGTCAAATGCCGTAGCATTGCGAGATAGACCACAGAATCGGCTTCTCTGTTCCTGAACTGCAGACAATAGCAAACTTGATTCTAAAGCATTACAGAGGGAGGCACTGGAACGGCGGGGGCTACCCCTTGGGCCTGTCCGGCCATGAAATCCCCCTGCCCTCCCGCATCCTGGCCATTGTGGACGCTTATGATGCCATGACCAGCAACAAGCCGTATAGACAGGCCATGACCCGAGAGGAGGCAATAGCGGAACTCAAACGCTGCGCAGGGACCCAGTTCGATCCGAATCTGGTGGAGAAGTTCATTCAGGTTTTGCAAGAGCTTGATTCGGAATGAGTGATGCATACGGCTATATAACGTCAGTAGTCCCTCAAGCCAGTGCCGCAATACAATAAGGATATTTGCCCTCGATCAAGTGCGCATTTTTTGACGGCTGTTGTTTTGTAGAGGATTTCTGTGGCCGTCGGATTGTCCGCCGCAATCGTCAACCGTCACCAACGGGAGAGTCGGGATGAGCCGCGAGTCTCGCATATTCAAGAAAATCGATCACGTGGAAATCGTGCCCTCGGACTTCGAGAAGTTCCTTGCCTTCTACCGCGATGTTCTGAGTTTCACCGCGGGTGAGAGGCACGAAATCAACATGGCCCCGCTTCGGGAGATCATTAGGCACAAGGTGACAGACACACAATTGGCAATTCCCTGGACGGAGTCTCCCATGGCGCCCTTCAACAGCCATGTTGAGAGTTAGCTTCAGACATGGGGAACAATGAGCCCGTTGATAGAAAAGGTTATCACGATCGCCGTCATTGGCTTCGTCGTGTGGACGGTCATCGCCCGTCGCACCCTCATTTGGAGCGATCGCGACCACCCGAATGTCTTCCTCCTCAACACCCGATGGGTCTTTCGAGACGAGGAGACCGGACTTTACTGGGGCAGCGTGGTTCTGCACGTCGCTCTCGTGTCCGCGATGGCGTATATCGCTTTCATCCAGTAGAAGACGACGCCGTTGCGTAAACTGCGACTCGACCCCACTCAAGTAGGCTAAGCGCTATTGCGGCCCGAGGCCGCCTCCTTCCAATCCTGCCTGTTGTGGCGGATCATCCGCCGAAAGGCCTTCATCTCCTCCTCGTCCATGTATCCGTATTCGTCCAGAAAGGAGTAGAGCTTCTTCAGGCCGGCGATCATCCGGTCCACCTTGTTGGGGCTGATCCAGATCCCGGAGGCGGGGAGCCAGTCCCGGAAGAAGCGATCCGCGTACAGGGCCCCGTCCTCGGGCTCGGGCTCGACAGGCTCATTTCCCGCGCAAGGGAGGAACTTGTACATGTAGATGTATAAGGATCCCTCGCATAAGAGCCATCCTCTTGAATCCGCCTGGAATAACGATTATACTGACAACTTCTATCATGCTGTCTTCTTGAACCTGTGCATGCAATCCCCAGGAGCGCTTGCCTCATGAATCTGAGCACCGCCGTCGTCCGCTTCGGCCTGGACAAGCCCAAGCTCTTGACCGCAATCATGCTCGGCCTCGCCCTCCTTCTGGCGACAACAGCCGCCCTCCCCTCCCTGTGGCCCTACCAGTTCAGCTTCCTCCATCCGCTGCAGGTGGATACCGACCCGGAAAACATGCTCGCGGAGGACGAGCCCGTCCGGGTCTTCCACGACCGGATGAAGGAGGCTTTGAGTCTCAAGGACATGATGGTTGTGGGCGTGGTCAACGAGGAGGACGAGCACGGGGTGTTCAATCCGCGCTCCCTGCACCGCGTCCATGCCCTGACCCGCTTCGCGGAGACCCAGCGCTGGCCCAGCCCGGATCCGGAGCGGAACACCGAGGGAGTGGTCCTCTCAGACCTCATCGCCCCCTCGGTGGTGGACAATGTGAAGCAGGGCTCCCTGGGCGAGGTGCAGTTCGAGTGGCTCATGCCCCAGCCCCCGCTGACGGAGGAGGCCGCCCGGAAGGTCCTCAACGACGCCCGGGACCTCCCCTTCCTGGACGGGACCCTGGTCTCCGAGGACGGACAGGCGGTGGCCCTGTATCTGCCGCTCACCGCCAAGAAGGCCAGCCACCGCATCTACTCCGCCCTCAAGGAGCAGATGCCCCTGATCTGGCTCTGGGGGCCGATGCACTTCGAGCTGCGCACCCAGAAGGAGCTCCGCGAAAGCAGCGCCCTGGAAGCGGTGGAAGAGCTGGGCCGGCTGGCCGCCTTCCAGGCGGACGGCCGGGACACCTTTTCCGGGCTCATGCGCTCCCTGGCCGAACGTCTGGAGTCCGGGGACCCCGTCTCCGGCTGGTCCCAAGTGGCCGAGTCCGTGCGGAGCTGGCAAGAGTCCCGGGACGGCGGCAACCCCAGGGAGCTTGCCCGGGTCCAGGAGCTGAAGCAACAAGGCCAGCCGGAGCGAGCCAACGCCCTGGCCATGGAGCGGGCTCAGGCCGAAAATCGCGCCTTGCGGGACCATCTCCAGCGGCAAGCCGAACAGGGCTCCGGGGAGGCGCTGTGGTTCCAGTGGGCGGCCCTGCAGACCGCGTCCCTGGACAACCGCGTGCTCGGTGCCGAGGAGCTGGCAAGCCGCGTGGCGGACTTCGCGGAGCGAATGGAGCAGGGGCTTGCCCAGGCCCCGCAGGTTTCCGGCCTCACCGAGCGGACGGAGCAAATCCTTCAAGGTAGCGAGGGATTTCCCGGTCAGGACCAGGCCCATATCACCGGCCTGCCCGTGGCTGAGGACACCTTCGGGGTGCAGATGTTCATCCAGATGGGCATCTCCGCGCCCCTGGCCATGCTGGTCATCTTCCTGCTCATGCTCTATTTCTTTCGCAGCGTCCTGCTCATCCTGCCGGCCATGATCGTGGCCCTGGTCTCCGTGATCCTGACCATGGGGCTCTTGGTGACCACGGGGTACACCGTGCACATCATGAGCTCCATGATCCCCATCTTCATCATGCCCATCGCCGTGCTGGACGCGGTGCACATACTGAGCGAGTTCTACGATCGGTACAAGGAGATCGGGGACAGGCGGCAGACCGTGGTCCAGGTCATGCAGGACCTGTTTCGCCCCATGCTCTTCACCTCGCTGACCACCGCCGCGGGGTTCGCCTCCCTGGCCCTGACCCCCATCCCGCCGGTGCAGGTCTTCGGCCTCTTCGTGGCCTTCGGGGTGCTCATGGCCTGGATCTGGTCCATCACCTTCATCCCGGCCTTCATCACCTTCATTCCGGAACACAGGCTTCAGAAAATGGGCCGCGCCGCGAAGCGGGCCAAGAGGGCCGGCGGCAGCCTTTTCGGCCGCATGCTCGTCGCTCAGGGCAAGCTCACCGCGGACCGGGCCAAACCCATCCTGGGCATCACCCTGGTGATCCTCATTATCTCCGCGTACGGGATCAGCCGGATCGAGGTGAACGACAACCCCATCAACTGGTTCACCAAGTCCCATCCCATCCGGGTGGCGGACCGGGCGCTGAACAAGCACTTCGGTGGGACCTACATGGCCTACCTGGCCTTTCTCCCCCCCGCGCAGGGCGAGGTGGATACAGAGGGCTACGCGCAAAAGATGCGGCAGCGCCTGCAAAAGCGGGCCGAAAGCCTGGAGGGCGAGGTGAGCGGCGCACCGGAGGTGCTCCAGCGGCTGGACAGCGAGGCGCAGAAGCTCGCGAAATCGGCAAAGAGCCCGGAGCAATTGCTCAACCAGCTTGAGGCGTACGCGGAAGAGCGAGCCAGCGAGGCCTCCCTGGAGGCCTCCTTCGCCTGGGACGAGGCCCTGGCCTTCATCGACGAGGAGCGGCAGCGGGACCAAATCTTCAAGCAACCGGAGACCCTGCGCTACATCTCCCGTCTGCAGGAGCACCTGCAGGGGCTGGACGTGGTGGGCAAGTCCAACTCCCTCTCCGACCTGGTCAAGACCGTGCATAGGGCCCTGCTGGGCCAGGAATCCGCCTTCAGCATCCCTGGCTCCCCGGACGCGGTGGCCCAAACGCTCATCACTTTCCAGAACAGCCACCGTCCGCAGGACCTGTGGCACTTCACCACCAAGGACCACCGACGGGGAGCGGTCTGGCTGCAGCTCAAGAGCGGAGACAACAAGGACATGGCCCATGTTGTGCGCGAAGTGCGCGACTACACCCAGGACCATCCCCCGCCCTTCGAGCTAAAGAGCGAGTGGTTCGGCCTGACCTACATCAACCTCAAGTGGCAGGACAAGATGGTCTCCGGGATGCTCAAGGCCTTCCTGGGCAGCTTCCTGGTGGTCCTGCTCATGATGATCGTGCTCTTTCGCTCCGGGCTGTGGGGCATTCTGTGCATGATCCCCCTCACGGTAACCATCGGCCTGATCTACGGGATCATCGGCCTGGTGGGCAAGAGCTACGACATGCCCGTGGCTGTGCTCTCCTCCCTCAGCCTGGGACTGGCCGTGGACTACGCCATCCACTTCCTGGCCCGGAGCCGGGAGATCCGGAACCGCATGGGCACCTGGACCGAGGCCGTGGGTCCCGTCTTCTCCGAGCCGGCCCGGGCCATCAGCCGCAACGTGGTGGTTGTGGGCGCGGGATTTTTGCCCCTGCTCGCCGCGCCGCTGGTGCCCTATCAGACCGTTGGCGCGCTCATCGCCTCCATTCTGGTTGCGGCCGGAGGGGCATCGCTGCTCCTGCTGCCCGCGGTGATCCGCCTCCTGGAGCCCTGGCTCTTTCCCCAGAGCCGGCCGCGACGCCTGCTCTGCTTCTGCGGCACCTGTTTCCTGACCGCTGCCACGGGGACCGCTCTGGTGGTGGTCAACATCGGGCAGTTCCTGGAGACGAGCTGGACCCGCCTCACCTGGCTCGGAATCGCCGCCTTCGCCGTGTTCCTGGTGCTTTGCTGGCTCAACTCCAAGAGACAGAGCTGCGTGGTGGAATAATTGCATAAACCCAAGAGAGGATAAGCAATGTACGGAAAATGGATTCAAACAGCGGCATCGGCCTGCCTCTGCCTCCTGCTCGCCTGCGGCGCGGCCCTGGCCCAGAACGAGGACCTCACCGCGGAGGAGATCGTGGAAAAGGCGGACTACGTCTCCTATTACCAGGGCGAGGACGGCCGGGCCCAGGTGACCATGACCATCACCGGATCCCAGGGGGATACGCGCAACCGGGAATTCACCATCCTGCGCAAGGACCTGGAGGAAGAGGAACAGCAGCGGATCACGAACCAGCGCTACTACGTCTATTTCCATCGGCCGGCGGACGTGCGCAAGATGGTCTTCATGGTCTGGAAGCACACGGCGGTGGACGAGACGGATGACCGCTGGCTCTATCTCCCGGCCATGGACCTGGTCAAGCGCATCGCGGCCGGGGACAAGCGTACCAGCTTCGTGGGCTCCAACTTCTTCTACGAGGACGTCTCCGGACGAAACATCAACCTGGACGAGCACGAGCTGGCAAAGACCACGGACACCTACTACGTGATCGAAAGCACCCCCAAGAACCCCAATCAGGTGGAGTTCTCCTACTACAGGACCTGGATCCACAAGGACACCTTCCTCCCGATCCAGACCGTGTACTGGGACAAGAACCGGGACAAATACCGGGAATACAAGGTCCTGGAGGTGGATACCATCCAGGGCTACACCACGGTGCTCGAGTCCAGGATGAAGAATCTCCGGGACGGCAGCCAGACAGTGATCCAATACGAAGACGTGACCTACGATGTGGGCATTCCCCAGGACATCTTCAGCGAGCGCTACCTGCGCCAGCCGCCCACGCAGTATTTGCGCTAGAACGGGACCAGTTGAGGCAGCACCACCGCCTATCCGCAAGGAGAGCCGCGCTGTGCGTAGGAACGTAATCATTGCCGCCTGCCTCGTCCTCGCGCTTGCAGCGGGACCGGCTATGGGCCAGGAGCCCTCCCTGCCCCAAGGGTTGGGGCAGAACGCGACCTCGAGTGACAGCCAAGGAGACCCCTCCCTTCCCAGTGGCCTGGGAGGCAATGAGGAGCAAGGGAACGGGGACGGGCCCGCCCTGCCCAGCGGTCTAGGTGGGGAAGAAGCTCCCGGCGAGGCCAAACCGGACGAGGAACAGGGTTGGCTCGGCAGGGACGGCAGGCTCCCCTTCCAGCTGAGCGGATTCTGGGACACCCGGGCCGGAGGCCGCCTGCGGAGCGACCCGAATCAGAAGCGGCTCTCCCTGGCCGAAACCCGGCTGCAGCTGGAGGCGTCGAAGTATTGGCAGGGCGCGAATTTCGTCCTCAAGAGCGACTTCCTGGCGGACCCCGCTGCCGAGGACCACGGTCTGGATCTGCGGCGGGGCGAGGGGCCGGTGGACCTCCGCTCCGCCTATGTCTCCTTCAGCCCCTTGCCGGCCCTGGACCTCAAGCTGGGTCGCCAGGTGCTCACCTGGGGGACCGGGGACCAGCTCTTCATCAACGACATGTTCCCCAAGGACTGGGAGTCCTTCTTCATCGGCAGGGACACGGAATACCTCAAGGCCCCGAGCAACGCGGCCAGGGCCTCCCTGTTCCTGGAGCCGGTCAATCTGGATCTGGTCTACACCCCGCGCTTCAATCCGGACCGCTATATCGACGGGCAGCGCGTGTCCTACTATAACCCTCTTCTGGGCCGGACCGCCGGACGCGACGACACATTGTCCGCGGACCTCCCGAGTGACTGGCTTGGCGACGACGAGATCGCCCTGCGCCTGTACAAAAACGTCTCCGGCACGGAGCTCGCCGCATACGCCTACGACGGGTACTGGAAGAGCCCGGGCGGCTTCAGCTTCGCTGAGGGGGAAGCCCTCTTCCCCGATCTCTCCGTGTACGGGGCGAGCGCACGGGGGAGCTGGGGCCCGGGCATCGGCAACGTGGAAGTGGGATACTACGATTCCCGAGAGGATCGAAGCGGGGACGATCCGGAAATCAACAACAGCCAGCTCCGATTCCTGGCGGGGTACGAGCTGGAGCCCTTGAAGAACTTCACCGTGGGCGGGCAGTACTATCTGGAGCGCATGCTGGACTACGAGGAGTACAAGGACAGTCTCCCGCCGGGGAGCAACAAGGCGGAGGAGAACCGCCACGTGCTCACCCTGCGCCTGACCAAGCTCTACTGGATGCAGACCCTGGAGCTGTCCCTGTTCACCTTCTATTCCCCCTCGGACCAGGACGCCTACCTGCGGCCCAGGGCCGTGTACGACGTAACGGACAACTGGCGCGTCGAGGTCGGGGGGAATCTCTTCTACGGGGAAGAGGAGCACACCTTCTTCGGGCAGTTCAAGGACAACACCAATGCCTACGCCGGGGTGCGCTACAGCTTCTAGGCCTCGGCGGACGAAGAACATGTCGCGTGACGCCCCTGCACCCACTCTATGGCATGGTGTTGACTCCTGAATCGGTGGACAACGTTTTGATCAATCATTGGCCAATGCAACAATCCGCGCTTTGAGTGGATGCAGGGGCGTAAAAAAGAAAGAGCAAGTTGACAGGACTTACGGGATGAGGAAGATATCGTCTTCTCTTTTTCTGAAAAATCATGTTCATCCTGTTAATCCTGTCGACATTCTTCCTTTTAAACGTAGAATTGAGAATAAAATCAGCCTGCAATCTGACCGGCTCCTGGGTTGACACACACTAACCGGGGCGTCTAGCCTCTTTCGTCACCATGGAGCCCTTGATAGCCTCCTCATGCTCAAGGGCACTCCGGAAAGATCTTTTTCACGCACTCAGGTGCGCCATGCGCTTCAGCATTCATGGAGCGGACGGCGCTGAAAAGGGAACCCGGTGCAACTCCGGGACGGGCCCGCCGCTGTGATCGGGGACGAACGCCGCATGAGGCCATCCGGC
>CAYFSD010000044.1:0-8872 GCA_964345705.1 uncultured Desulfohalobiaceae bacterium | reverse complement strand
CCGAAGGCCAGCAGATTCAAACACACCCGTGCCCTTGGACGTGGAGACAGCGAGGTGGTGAATAGTTACTCAGTTTCCTTCGGGGCGGGCAGATCGCCGAGGATGATTCGGGCGCTCTCGACCGCGGCCTGGTTCTGGCCCAAGGTCTCGCGCAGGGTCCCGAGCTCGCCGCGGACACGTTCGAGCTCCGCGGGGTCCCGCAGCCAGGCCGTGGCTTGCGCGGCCAAAAGACTCCCCTCGGCCCGCGATTGGATGAATTCGGGAAAGACCTCGCGCTGCAGCACGAGATTGGGCAGGCTGATCCAGGGTACGTCCACGAAGAGCCAGGCCACTGCGTAGCTGATCCCGGAGAGCTTGTAGGCCACGATGGCGGGGGTTCCCAGGAGCCCGCATTCCAGGCTGGCCGTCCCGGACGCGGTCAGGGCCAGGACGCTACTGCGAATGCGCTCGTAGCGCTCCTCAAAGGGGCAGATGCTCAGGGGCACCTCTTCGGGCCAGTGAGCGGTCAGCTCCTCGTTGTCCATGCCCGGGGCCCGGATGAGATGGAACTGCAGGCCGGGAAACTTTTTGTGCAGAATCCTTGCGGCTGCGGCGAATTCCGGCAGGAGCTTCCGGACCTCCATCTTGCGGCTGCCCGGGAGAACGGCGATGCGGTCCGGCAGAGCGGGCTGAGCCGGCGAAGGGGGCTCGTTGACGTATCCCAGCAGGGGATGGCCCACGAAGTCGGCCCGGACCCCATGCCGGGCGTAGAACGGGGGCTCGAAGGGCAGGATGCACAGCATGCGGCGGACGTGCCTGCGGATGAAGCGGACTCGGCCCTTGCGCCAGGCCCAGACCTGGGGGCTGATGTAGTAGTACACCGGGATGCCGAGCCCAGTGGCCATCTTGGCCACGCGGAAGTGGAAGTCCGGGGCGTCGAGGAGGACGAGGCAGCTGGGTTGGCGCTGCCGCAGGATGTGCTTGATGCGGCGTAGGAGGCCAAAGACACGGGGAAGGAGCCCGAGGACCTCGCTGATGCCCATGGCCGAGAGCTCCTCGGCCCGGCCCACGCATTCCAGGCCTTCGGCGCGCATGAGCTCCCCGCCGATGCCCAGGAAGTCGAGATCCGGGTTTTCGCGGCGCAGGGAGCGCATCAGGTCGGCGCCGTGGAGATCCGCCGAGGTCTCCACGGCGCTGATCCAGATAAGATCAGACCCCGGAGACGAGGCCCCGGAGGCGGGAGTGAGGTTATGCTCTGAGTCTTCGCTCACAGGGCATCTTCCGGCCGACGGCAGCCATGGCCGCGGCTGAGGGGGCTATTCCTTCTTTGACCCTGGACCGCCGCCGGAGCGGGACGGCTCCTTGGAGTCCCGGTTCCTATTGGGCGGGCCGGATCGCTTGTTCGGACCGCCGCCCCGGCCCTTGGGCCCCCTGTCCGAACTGCCGCCCTTGCCGCCACGCGGACCGGCATCCGAGGGGTCGAAGGTGCCCCCTTCCTGCTCGATGAGCACGGCCTTGCGGCTGAGCCGGATCTTGCCCGTGCCCTGCTCGATCTCGATCACCTTGACCGAGAGCTTGTCCCCGACGGCCACGAAGTTGTGGATGTCCTCCACCCGGCCCTTGTCCAGCTGGGAGATGTGGACCAACCCCTCCACGCCGGGAAGGATTTCCACGAAGGCACCGAAGTCCTTCACCGATTTGACCGTGCCCTCGTAGTCCCTGTTCAGCTCGGGCTTCTGGTTGTAGAAGAGCACCCGCTCGATGGTGTCCTCCAGGGACTGGCTGTTGGGGGCGAAGATGGAGATCTGGCCGGAGTCCTCGATATCGATGGAGGCGCCGGTCTCCTTGGTGATGGCCTTGATGTTCTTGCCCCCGGGACCGATGACGTCCTTGATCCGGTCCGGGTCCACCTCCAGGATCTTGAGCTGCGGGGCGTGCTCGGACAGGCTCTGCCTGGGCTGCTCCAGGACCTGGCCCATCTGGTCCAGGATGGACAGGCGGGCCTGTCTGCCCTGCGCCAGGGCCTGAACCAGGATGTCCCGGGAGATGCCGGAAACCTTGATGTCCATCTGGATGCCAGTGATGCCTTCACGGCTTCCGGCGACCTTGAAGTCCATGTCCCCCAGATGGTCCTCATCCCCCATGATGTCGGTCAGCACGTGGAACGCGTCCCCTTCCTTGATCAGGCCCATGGCGATGCCGGCGACGGGCGCGGAGATGGGGACTCCCGCGTCCATGAGGGCCAGGCTTCCGGCGCACACCGTGGCCATGGAGGAGGAGCCGTTGCTTTCCATGATCTCCGAGACGAGACGGATGGTGAAGGGGAAGTCCTCGGGGTTGGGCAGCACAGGGAGCAGGGAGCGCTCCGCGAGCACGCCGTGCCCGATTTCCCGCCGGCTGGGGCCGCGCATCATCTTCACCTCGCCCACGCAGTAGGGGGGGAAATTGTAGTGGACCATGAAGCGTTTGCTCAGCTCGCCGGACAGGCTTTCGATGTGCTGCTCGTCCTGGCTGCCGCCCAGGGTGAGCGCCCCCAGGGCCTTGGTCTCGCCCCGGGCGAAGACCGCGGAGCCGTGAACGCGGGGCAGGAGGCCGACCTCCATGCCCAGCTCCCGGATATCCTGCATGGAGCGACCGTCGATCCGCTTGCCCTCCTGAACGGTCCAGCCGCGCATGATCTCGGATTCCAGCTCCTGGAAGTATTTGTTCACGTTCTTCAGCCGTTCCGGCTCCTCCGGGTAGCGTTCGGCCATGACCTGCTTAAGATCGTCCTTGACCGCTTGCTTGGCGTCCCGCCGCTGGAGCTTGTCGCGAACGGCCATGGCCTCGCCGAGCCGCTCCCGGGTCAGCTCGCGCACCTGATCCCGGATTTCCGGATCCTCCAGGGTTTCCGGGACCTGGATCTTGGCCGCGCCGACCTTGTCCCGCAGCTCGTGCTGCTTCTCCAGCAGGGGCTGGATCTGCTGCTGCCCCCAGAAGATGGCGTCCGCCACGAGCTCCTCGGAACAGAACTGGGCCTCGCCCTCCACCATGACCACTGCCTCGCTGGAGGCGGCGAGGATCAGATTGAGCTGGCTGTGGGCGAGCTCGGCCTGGGTAGGGTTCAGGATGAAGTTGTCGTCCACGTATCCCACCCTGGCCCCGGCGATGGGGCCGTCAAAGGGAATGCGGGAGATGTGCATGGCGCTGGAGGCCCCGGTGAGGGCCAGGACGTCCGGATCGAAGTCCGGGTCCGCGGAGAGCACCGTGGCGATAATCTGCACCTCCTGCTTGAACCCCTGGGGAAAGAGCGGACGAATTGGGCGATCGATGAGCCTGGAAACCAGGGTCTCCCGTTCGCTCGGCCGGCCGATTTCCCGACGGAAGTAGCTGCCCGGGATCTTGCCCGTGGCATAGGACATCTCCTGATAGTCGACCACCAGGGGCATGAAGTCGATGTCCCGCTGCATGGGCTGAGTCACCGCGGTGACCAGGACCACCGTGTCCCCGCTCTGGACCCAGACGGCTCCGTCGGCCTGGTTCGCGAGCTTGCCCGTCTCCAGGGTGATGTCCTTGTCCGCAGCGCGGGTGCTGATCCGCGTGCTTGTGAGGCCTGTTGTCATATTTTCTTGCGCTCCTGAAAAAATGCGTGTTTCCGCGGTAAAGGTGCGTGTTCTCTCGGGGAACAGGACCGATTCCGTGACCTGCCGATTTTCGCTCGGCCCGGGTCGCGCCGGACGGCCCGGCCGGGCCGTCCGGCGGGGCGTTCTACTTGCGGAGATTCAGCCTCTTGATCAGATCCCGGTAGCGATTGACGTCCTTCTTGCGCAGGTAGTTGAGCAGCTTCCTGCGCTGGCCCACGAGCTGCAGCAGGCCGTTCCGGGAGTGGAAGTCGTGCTTGTGGGTCTTGAAGTGCTCCGTCAAGTGTTCGATCCTGGTGGTGAGCAGCGCGATCTGCACCTCGGGGGAGCCGGTATCGCTTTCGTGCTGCTTGTACTGATCGATGATTGCCTGTTTCTTTTGCACGGATAGGGCCACAGCGAATCCTCCTTGCCTGGTTTTGGGGTTCTAGGACGACCAGAGGCCCCTGAGTATGGCCCAGTAGAGCTGTCCCCGCCAGAGGCGTGTTTCCATGAGTGCGACGGGA
This sequence comes from uncultured Desulfohalobiaceae bacterium, assembly GCA_964345705.1. Taxonomy (GTDB): domain Bacteria; phylum Desulfobacterota; class Desulfovibrionia; order Desulfovibrionales; family Desulfothermaceae; genus JAIPDU01. The sequence goes on along the minus strand of CAYFSD010000044.1, from coordinate 4,767 downwards.
GCCTCCCGAGGGGTCAGGAAAAGGGCTCGCTCGCCCTCGGCGCTCGGGGGGCTCCCCGCGAGCTCTTCCGTCTTGAGCCAGTTTCCGTTCTTGATACCGGCTGCTTGCGCGGGGCTCAGGTACAGTTTGGGCCAGTGAGACAGCGCCTCTGGGATGGAGAGCACGCGCCGGGGCAGGACCTGCGGATTCTGCAGGAGCTCGTCCAGCTCCACCGCCTGGTCCAGACCGAAGGGACGGCTCTCCTCCCGTATCAGATCCGAGAGCACTGCTCCGCAACCGAGCCGCGTCCCCAGGCTGTGGGCCAGGGAGCGGATATAGGTGCCCTTGGAGCAAGTGACCCGGAACTGAACAAAGGGAAATTCTATGGCCAAGACCTCCGCACGGTCAATACGTACGGGCTTGCTTTTCTTCGGCGGGCTCTCCCCGCCGCGCGCCATGCGATAGAGGGGCTTGCCCTGGTGCTTGGCCGCGGAATAGGGCGGAACCTCCTGGTGCGCAAGCTCCCGCCAAGCGGCGATTTCCTTCTGAATAGCATCGGCTGTCACGCCGCGCCAGTCCTTTTCGGCCAGGACCTCTCCCTCGGTGTCATAGGTGTCCGTGGCAAGGCCCAGCCGGATCCAGCCCCGGTAGACCTTGTCTTCCTCCACCAGGTAGGGCGTCAGCTTGGTCCCACGGCCCAGGGCGACCAGGAGCACGCCGCTGGCCAACGGATCCAGGGTCCCGGCGTGACCGATCTTCTTCTGCCCGAGCTTTTTCTTGATGCGTTCCAGGCATTGCGTGGAGGTGGGGCCCTTGGGCTTGTCCAGGACCAGAACGCCGTGCTGCTGTTCGAGAGGGCTGCTTGGAGAGCTCATGCGTGCGTGGACCTCGTTTCCCGGGCTCGTCCTTCAGCGGAGGGCTCCTCCAAGTGTCGGCCGATCTGTCCCAGCACCAGGTCCCTGGCCTGGCGCAGATCCGCGTGCAGCAGCCCGCCCGCGGCATTGGCGTGGCCGCCTCCTCCCAGGTCGGAGGCAATGCGGCCCACATCCACCTCGCCCCAGGAGCGCATGCTGAGCTTGACCCGGCCGGGTTCCTTCTCCTTGAGGCAGACGGAGACCAGAACCCCGCGCACACGGCGCATATAGTCCACCAGGCTGTCTGTATCCTCCCAGGAGGCCCCGCACCGCTCAACCATGTCCCCGTCCACGGAGACCAGGCCCACGCGGCCATCCAGCTCGAGGCTCGCGTTGTGCAGGACGAGCCCGTGCAGCCGCACCGTTCCGGGACTCCACTGCCGCAGCAGATTCGCGTTGAAGCGGTCCAGATCCAGGCCGTGCTCCAGGATGTCCGCCGCGAGCCGTAGGGTCTCCGCCGTGGTGTTGCTGTAGGTGAAGAATCCGGAGTCAGTGACGAATGCCGTGTACAGGGCCTCTCCCAGGGCCCCCGAGGGCTGGATTCCCAGATCGCGGGCCAGGAGGGCGATCATTTCGCCCACCGAGGACCGGGCCTCGACCCAGTTCACCGCGGCGAAGAGGGTGTTGCTCTGGTGATGGTCGATATTGACGCAGAAGCGCGGATCCAGGGCGGAGGCGAAGGTTTCGCCCATGCGGGAGGCGTCCCCGCAGTCCAGGGCGATGGCCCAGTCGTATCCCGCTTCGGGCACCCCGGTGAGCACCTCGTGCTCGGCAGCGGCGGCCAGCCAGGCAAAGGACTGGGGGAGGCCGCTCTCGTTGCACACAGAGACCTTCTTGCCCAGGGAGCGAAGGATGCATGCCAGGCCGAGGAGGGAGCCCACGGCGTCACCGTCCGGGCTGGCGTGGGACACCAGCAGGAATCTCTCGTTTTTCCGAAGGATTTCCAGAACGGCGCTACGGGGATTCATAGATCATGGTCTCCAGGAAGTCGTCCCACTTGAAGCGGAGCTCGGGCACGAATTTCTGCTTCAGGTTCTGTCCCAGCAGATGGCGCATTCGTCCTTTGGCGCTGGACAGCCCCTGGAAGGCCTCCTCCTTCTTTTCCGGATCCGAGGCGTGGGTGTACAAAACCTCGGCCACGGTGAGGTCACTGTTGAGCCGCACGCCGCTGATGGTAACCATCTCCAGCCTGGGATCCTGGATGTCCTCCAAAAGGATCCGGCTGAGCTCCTTCTTGATATGTTCCTCCAGACGGAAGGCCCGCCTGGTTGTGCCCTTGCGCATGCTGTGCCTCTCCCCACCCGGAAACGGGGTGATTGGTGGGAGTTTTGCAACGATTCGCCACCCCGATGCCTCAGCTCCCTGGGCCCGGGCTGGCCTGAAAACGAGGACTATCCATGGAACACTTCGGTGGAGACGTCCGTGATCTCCTCGGAGGTGGTGGCCTCCACCTTGTTCAGGATCTTTTGCAGGACGCTGTGCGCGGACCTGGTGTCCGTGGTCAGGGTGATGATCCCCAGGACGAGGTAGTCCAGGCTTTCCTGCGAGGCGATCTCGGACACCGAGACGTTGAAGGAGTTGCGCAGCTTCTGTTTCAGGCTGTTGGCCAGGCCCCGCTTCTGCTTCTTGGAGACGACTCCGTGGAGCCGGAATGTGATCTGCAGCGATCCGATGAACATGGTGCTCGTGTGCGGGATGCTTCACTCCGAAAGAGCCCGGGCCGCTCGTGCGGTGTCCGGATTTCACGGACGCAACTAGAGCGCGGGCCGCTCCTGCACCTCGGTGTAGGCCTCTAGGATGTCACCCACCTTGATGTCATTGTACCCGGCCAGGGAAGCCCCGCATTCATAGCCCTTGGTGACCTCCTTGGCATCTTCCTTGAAGCGCTTGAGGGAATCCAGCTTGCCGGAGTGGATGACCACACCGTCCCGAAGGAGCCTGACGCTGGCGTTGCGCTGCAGCTTGCCGTCCACCACGTAACACCCGGCCACGGTCCCCGCCTTGGGCACGCTGAAGGTGTCCCTGACTTCGGCCTGACCCAGGTACACTTCCCGGGTGACGGGGTTGAGCAGGCCGGCCATGGCCTCCTTGACCTCGTTCACCAGGTGGTAGATCACATTGTAGTAGCGGATATCCACGCCCTCGCTCTCGGCCACGTCCATGATCCTGGCCGTGGGGCGCACATTGAAGCCGATGAGCACGGCCTGGGAGGCCGAGGCCAGCTTGATGTCCGATTCGGTGATGCCGCCGATTCCGCCGTGGACGATATTGACCCGGACCTCCTCGGTGGACAGCTTCTGCACGGCTTCGGAGACCGCTTCCAGGGAGCCGTGCACATCCGCCTTGAGGATCAGGTTCATGGTCTTGAGCTCTTCCTCCTTCTTGGCCTGGAAGAAGCTCTCCAGGGTGACCTTGCCCTCCTGGGCCAGATCCCTTTCCCGTTGCTTCTGTTGTCTGGATTCGGCGATGCGTTTGGCGATCTTCTCGTCCTGCAGGACCACGAATTCGTCCCCTGCGTTGGGCACGCCCTCCAGGCCCTGCACCTCCACGGGCGTTGCCGGTCCGGCGCTCTTGATCTTCTGGCCACGGTCGTTGAACAGGGCCCGGACCCGGCCGTGATACAGGCCGCAGACAGCGGCATCCCCGGTGTGGAGAGTTCCCTCCTCGATAAGGACGGTCCCTACCGGGCCCTTGCCCTTGTCCAGCTTGGCCTCCACAATATGCCCCCTGGCCCGCTTGTTCGGGTTGGCCGTGAGCTCGAGCATCTCGGACTGGAGTAGGATCATCTCCAGGACCTGGTCAATCCCCTGTCGGTTCTTGGCCGAAATATAGGTATAGATGGTCTCTCCGCCCCAGTCCTCGGGAAGCAGATCCATCTCCGCGAGCTCGCGCTTGACCCGCTCCGGATCGGCGTTGTCCTTGTCGATCTTGTTCACCGCGACAATGATGGGGACCTCGGCCGCGCGGGCGTGGTTGATGGCCTCCTTGGTCTGGTCCATGACCCCGTCGTCCGCGGCCACGATCAGGACCACGATGTCCGTGACCTGGGCCCCGCGGGAGCGCATTTCCGTGAATGCCTCGTGACCGGGTGTGTCCAGGAAGACGATGGTGTTGTCCCGGATGGTGACCTGGTATGCGCCGATGTGCTGGGTGATGCCCCCGGACTCGCTGTCCATGACGTGGGACTCCCGGATGCCGTCCAGGAGCGAGGTTTTGCCGTGGTCCACGTGGCCCATGATGGTGACCACCGGGGACCGGGGCTGCAGCTCTTCCGGGCTGTCCTCGCGCTCGGACCCGAGGTAGGCCTCCTCGGAGAAACCGGTTTCCTCCACCTCGTACCCGTATTCCGCCGCGATGACCGAAGCGGTGTCCACATCCAGGGACTGGTTGATGGTGGCCATGGTCCCCAGGCCCATGAGCGTCTTGATGATCTCCTGCGCCTTGACCCCCATTTCCTGGGCCAATTCGGAGACCTTGATGGCCTCCTGCATCCGGATTTTACGCTTGGCCGCCTTCTGGGGCTGCGCCGCGGGTTTGCCGGCCTGCTTTGCCCTGTCCTGCTTCTCCGGCTTGCCCTTGGCCCCCTTCTTCTTGCCGGGCTTGCCCTTCTTGGGCTTGTCCTGCTTCTCCTCGCCGACCTGTTCCTGCGCCTCCTCTCCGCTATAGAGCCCGGAGACATCGACAGTCCGCTTTTCCTTCTTCTTTTTCTTCTTGGTCGGCTTCTCCGGCTTCTCTCCGGGCGCGGGAGCCGGGCCGGCGGCTTCTCCGGACGGCCTGGGGGCCTCGTTCCGGGCCTCAGAGGCGGCGGGCCTCGGCTCTTCCACTTCTGGGCGGGAGATGACGGTGACCTCGGGCTGGGGTTGGGCGCGCGATT
>CAYFSD010000043.1:0-8945 GCA_964345705.1 uncultured Desulfohalobiaceae bacterium | reverse complement strand
GGAAGGAGTGGATATTGTCCCCTTCCGTCTTAAATACCCTTTCGGCACAGGGGTCCCAATCCTTTAGGATAAAGATCCCCACTGAGAGCCGCGTGGGTATGATGTCGAGCACATGAACATCGGACCGGGCTCCCCCACCGATGGATCCAAGCGCCTCGCTGAAGGACCAAGAGATGATCACCCCGAGCAAATGCCACATGTGCCAGGAATCGCGGCCAATAAGAGGACTGATGGCCGGCCGTGTCCGCCATGAAGACAGACCGCAAAAAGCGTCATTTTATTGACCCAAAACGAACAAAGCACACAGGTGTTGTTTGGGGCAGAGCAGCTGGATTCATCAGACATACGGAAGGGATGGTATGGGGAAGGGAATGTGGAAAGGAGCTATTCACAACCCACACTGATCATTGTAAGCCGACACGGGGTATTTTGAATCATTTCAGCAGAGACTCTGAGTCATTTGCTTCGCTCGCCACGTGGGGGGAAGCCCGACCACTTGCGCGAATTTGCTATACTCTCGCGAAATTCCGGGGAAAACCCCTATTCCCTTGAGGATCCACCGGATTCGGGATCCGAGGAGGATTCCCCGGAGGAAGCGCTGAATTGTTCATACATGGCCCGGGCGAGCCCGAAATCGTTCCTCTTGGCGCTGTGCATGGCCACCTGCTTATCCATCATTTCCCGGTAGAAATCCGAGCTGAAGCTGTCCTCGAGCAAGCCGCCCTGGGGCACGGTCTCCCGCATTTCCTTGAACATGGACTGGATGAAGAAGGCCTCGAAATTCTGGCAGACCTCCTTCATGGCGTTTTTCTTGGCCTGGTTCCCGTTGGCCCCTTCCCGGAAGGCGGATTCCGGGATCTGCATTTGCGGATCGAAAGCCAGCTTCATACGTATCTCCCGAAGATCATTTGATGCGCTCCGCGCTCGTGAACACGTTTTCGCGAACGAAGGGAGCGGTCCGAAAAGATCACATAATGTCCAACTCGGCGTGCAGGGCTCCGGCAGCCTTGATCGCCTGGAAGATGGAGATCAGATCCCTGGGGGTCGCGCCGATGGCGTTCAGCGCGCTGGCCACGTCCCCGATACTCACGCCCTGATCCATGACCATGAGGCTCCCCTCTTCCTCTTCCACCCTCATATCCGTCCTGGGAACCTCCCGGGTTTCGCCTCCGCTCAAGGCATTGGGCTGGGAAACCTGCGGGGACTCCCTGATCGTGAGCCGCAAGTTCCCGTGGGACACGGCGACCTTGGAAATGCGCACATTCTGGCCCATAACTATGGTCCCGGTACGCTCGTTGACCACGACCTTGGCCTTGGAATCCGGTGTGACCTGGAGCTGCTCCAGGTTGGAGATGAAGGCCACCTTGTTTTGCTCAAACCGCTCTGGGATATTCACCTCGAAGCTGCTTCCGTCGATCGGATTGGCCTCGGCAGCATCGAAAGCGTCGTTGATCGCCTGGGTAATCCGGGTGATCGTGGTGAAATCCGCGTCCTTCACATTGTAGGTGAGCTTGCCATTCTGTGAGAGACGATGAGGGATCTCCCGCTCGATGATCGCGCCGTTGGGTATCCGTGCGGCCGTGGGATGGTTCTTCTGCACACTTGCCGCCTCTCCGCCGAAGGCGAGGGCATTGGAGGAAAGCGAGCCCTGGGCCACGGCGTAGACACTCCCCCGCGGCCCCTTCAGCGGCGTGCGCAGGAGCGTCCCTCCCACCAAGCTGTCCGCATCCGCTACCGAGGAAACAACCACGTCAATAGTGTCTCCGTTCTTGGCGAAGGGGGGCAGCGTGGCCGTGACCATGACCGTGGCCACATTGTCCACATCAATGTCTTCCCTGTTCACGGACAGCTCCATATTCTGGAGCATATTGGCCACGGTCTGCTTGGTGATTCCGGTCCGGGTGCTGTCTCCCGTCCCGTCCAATCCGATAACCAGGCCGTAGCCCACAAGCTGATTGTCCCTGGCGCCCTTCAGTTGTGCGATGTCCTTGATCCTGGCGCTGAATCCGGACTGGAAACCTGAAAGGAGTATGAGCGCCACTAGGGCGATGCCAAGCAATGTCTTGCGCATAGGGTTCTGTTCACTTGCTAGGGGATTTTCTGTCGCGTTTCCTGCCAAACCTTGAAAACGTAAGCCTGTGGCTTCAAGCTTCACGCCGCGATTTAGAAAGGCCAAACCTTGTCCATAATGCGCACCAGCCAGCCCTGGCCCTGCTTGTCACTGATAACCCCGCGGCCCTTGTAGTCGATATCGGAATTCAGGATATACTTGGAATCCACGGTATTCCTGGCGGTTATGTCATCGGGCCGCACTACGCCGGTCAACTGAATGACGTTGCTTTCGTTGTTCACGGTAATGTTCTTTTGCCCCTGGATCCGCAGATTGCCATCCGGCATCACCTCCACCACCCGTGTGGTCAGAGTGGCCTGCAGCTCCCCTTCTCTGGAGGTCTCCCCGGTTCCGTCGAAGGAATTGGTATATTCCGTATCCAAAAGGGATGTGGGATCCATTCCCTGATTGATACTGGCGATCCGTTCCTCCAGCCCGAAGATGCTGCCCATGCTGGCGGAAGCGGAGCTCTCGCGCCCGGTGCTGGTGTCCGCCTGGTTATTGGCGCTCGCGCTCTCGTAAATGGCCACCGTGACGATATCTCCGCGCTTATAGGCCTTGATATCTGAGTAGAGCCCTTCCTTCTCCCCGCCCTGACGCCACAGGGATCCGGACTGGGCCTTGCCCCCGCTGTCTTCTTTCTCCTGCTTGGACGGATCGTATTCGAAAGTGTCCAGCTCGTCGTCCTTGACGTTCTTGGCCGCGCAACCGGCCCCGAAAAGACAGAGGAGCAAAAGGAAAACAATAAAGCGTCGCATGGCTAAAACTCCACTTGGACCCGCCCGCTTCCGACAACTTCGCAGAGAATTTCCTTTTGCGAGCCAGTATTGCGGACCTTGATGGTTTCACCCTCCTTGCCCTTGGAGCGGGCCACCCCCTTGGCCATGAGGACCAAGGCGCCCCTGCTGGCCTCCATGGTGACGACCTCGCCCCGCTTCACCAGGATCGGACGGGCCACCTTCCGGTGCTCGACGATGTCCCCGGCGTCGATGTCCCGCTTCACGCGCTTGCCCGCCGCCTTGTCCAAGCTGGTGAAGAACTCTCCTGAGCGGGTAATGTCCTTCTCCCTTAGCTCGAGATCGTCCTTGCCGAGCCTCGTGCCGCGGTCCAGATCGCGGGCGGCGGTCACAACCGGGGCTGTCGCGTCCAGATCGCCGCGAACGGTCACATTCCGGACCAGCCTCCCGTCCAGCCGAAAACGGACGATGAAATAGCGGCTCCCCACAACGTCCTCGTTGGAGGGAATAACCTCGTGCGTGAGCTCACCCCGCTCCACGGTGAAGGGATCCGGGAAATTTTCCGGGCTGAAGGCGAGATGCGTTGCGGCGAGCTCCCCCTCCATGTCCTGAAGATAGCTTTCCACGAGCCGCGCCACGTCCTCTCCCTTGATCAGCCTGCCGTGCCTGTGCACCGCCACCTTTTCCGCGCCGGACCAGGATATGCTCGTTCCGGACGGAACAGCGTCCAGGACATAGGCCTTGAGGGTTGCGGCCTTGTACACCTCGATCTCGCCTCCCTGCGGCGCGTCGAACAAAGGGGTGTCGGCCAGCCTGTGGCTCGCGGATTCCGGTTTAAGGGAGGCGATCTCTCCCAGCCTGATCCGTTGCCCATCGACCTGGGCCTTGGGCTGGAAGCGCACTTCCAGCGCATCGGCGGTTGCGGGCAAGAGCATCACTGCAAGGAGACAGAAGCCTATGCATCGCAAAAGGGCCATGGCGGTTTCCCTGATCCTCTCGGCTTGTCCGTTTGCGGATTGTCGGATGTTAGGCCATGCGGTTCGTGGTCTGCAGCATCCGGTCCGCGGCCTGGACGGACTTGGAATTGGTCTCGTATGCCCGCTGGGCGGAAATCATATTGACCATTTCCTTCATCGTGCTCACATTGGAATCCTCGAGATACCCCTGCGACAGCTGTCCCATCCCGTTTTGTCCGGGAAGGCCGATGATGGGCTCGCCAGAGGATGAGGTCTGCTGGTGCAGATTGCTGCCCAGGCTCTCCAGCCCAGCCGGATTGGTGAACCGGGCCAGCTCGATGGTCCCGATCTCCTCGCCCTCCTGATCGTCACCGGTATAGGCGGTCACGGTGCCGTCCTCGCCCACGGAAATATCCTCCGTGCCCTCGGGCACGATGATCTCAGAGGCCAGGGGCTTGCCGTCCGAGGTCACCACGCGGCCGTCCCCGTCCAGCTTGAAGGCGCCGGCGCGGGTATAGGCGACATCCCCGTCCTGGGTTCTGATTTGAAAGAATCCGGGGCCCTCGATGGCCAAATCCAGATCGTTCCCGGTCTTGCTGATATCGCCCGTGCTGTAGATCTTGGTGATGCCTGCGGTCCGCACGCCGTGGCCGATCTGCGTGCCCGTGGGGATCTCCGTGTCCTGCGTGGCCTTGCTGCCCACAATCCGGGAGTCCTGGTACAAGAGATCCTGAAAATCCGCCCGGCTCTTCTTGAACCCGGTGGTGTTCACATTGGCCAGGTTATTGGAAATCACGTCGATTTTCGTCTGCTGGGCCTCCATTCCCGTGGCTGCGGTGGAAAGCGCGGTAAGCATGATCCCGATCTCCTGATTTAACTGATTCGTCCGATTTCATTGGCCTGCTTGGCCACATCGCCGTAAGCCTTCAGGTTCTTTTGATAGGCCTGAAACAGGCGCTTGGTCCTGATAAGCTCGGTCATCTCCTGCATGGGCTCCACATTGGACTGCTCCAGATAGCCCTGGCGGATCCTGGATTCCGTGTTCACCCGATCCGGTTCCTCCCCGGCATAGCTCCACAGGTTGTCTCCCTGCTTCACCAGGGCGGAACGGTCCGGCACATCGTAGACATCGATCTGGCCAATAGTGCCGCTTTCACCCTGGATGGTCCCATCCGGCTGGATGCTGAGCTGGATGGAGCCCTCCTGGTTGATATTCACCCTGGATGAGGAGATGTTGATCGGGCCGTTTTCCCCGATAACCTGATGGCCCGAGGGCGTGACCAGGCGGCCGTTTTCCTGGAGCTGGAAGTTGCCCTTGCGGGTGTAGGCGAAACCGTTTTCCCCGGCCACCTTGAAGAAGCCCTCGCCCTCGATGGCCAGATCGAGCTTGCCGTCCGTCCTTTTGTGGTCCCCTTGCGAAAAGTCGGTGCTCATTTGGCTGACGCGGTTGAAATTGATCCCCTCTCCGAACGTGCGCTGCAGCTGGCTGCGATAAAGGGCCTCGAAATGGGATTCTTCTTTCTTGAAGCCGGAATTGTTGATGTTGGCCAGATTGTTGCTGATCATCTCCAGATTCTGGACTGTGGCCATGGCCCCGGACAGGGCGCTGTACATACCAGAGCTCATACTTCTCGCTCCTTGTCGCTCCCGCTTTTCCCAACTCCTATCGGAGTCGGACGCGCACTCCTTTAGCCGGCAAACAGGGGCGCTTACCCCTCGGCCCCGCTGTTGGCCATGCGGGACAGATTGACCAATTGCTCGGCCTCGTAGCTGGATATCCCAAAGCTCTGGGCCAGATCCTCCACCCCGAGACCCTTGTCCGCCATGCTGGCCACGTACTTGTACTTGTCCATGGGGTTTTGTTGCGTGGACACGGCCATTTGCAGCGAGGCCTTGAGCTCGGCCTCGCGGAGCTGTCTGCCGAACTCATCCGGTTTCTGCTGTGTCAATTCCGGCTGGGGCGATTCGTGGCTCGCCTCGGCCTCGCCCCGCTCCTTCAGCTTGGTGCTCAACAACTGAAGGGAACGTTCCTGCCGAACCAGGAACCACCACAGGACCCCGCAGAGCATCAGGGTCATGATCTGCACGCTGCCGATACCGATAACGATGGCGTAAACACCCATAATCTCCCCTCTTTGGACGTGGCGGGAAAAAGCTCAGTCGCGCATCGCCTTGTCCATTTTGACATTGAGCTTGTGCAGCGCCTGACTGTGCAACTGGGAAATGCGCCCCTCGGTCAGCTCCAGGACTTCCGCGATTTCCTTTTGGGAGAGCTCCTCGTAGTAGAACAGGGAGATGACCAGACGCTCCTTTTCGGAGAGCTTTTGCAGCTGTTCGGCCATGATCTCCGTCAGCTCGCGCGTCTCCAGGCTGTCCTGCGGCTTGATCGTCTTGGTGTCCTCGAGGGTGTCCTGGAAGCAGTCGCCCTCTCCGGAGTCGCCCAGTATCTGATTCAGGCTCACACACCCCAGGTGCCCCACCTCGCTCAGGAGCTGGCGATACCCGTCCAGAGTCAGGTCCATGGCCTGGGCCAGCTCCTGTTCATTGGGAGTCCTTCCCAGCCGTTCCTCCTCCTCGTGGATCACCCGGTGCAGCCTGGACTGCTTCTCCCGCATGGAGCGGGAAAACCAGTCCATCTTGCGGATCTCGTCGAAAACCGCGCCGCGCATGCGGTGCTCGGCAAAGGTGTTGAACTGGTACCCCCTGCTCGGGTCGAAGCGATTGGCCGCTTCCATGAGGCCCGTCATGGCGGCGCTCTTCAAATCGTCCCGGCTCAGAAAGGCGGGAACATTGGGGGCCACCCTGTCCACGACGAAATCCACAAGGGGCAGGTGCATGCGAATGAGCTCCGTGCGCTGCTCCCTGGAAACGCAGCTCTCCTCAAAGCCTCGGTGATGCTGTGCGCTTTCTTCAATCATTTTTCCATCCCGTTGTGGGGAAAGAGTCTTTTCCAGAAGAATTGCAGCGATCCTTTCAGGCTGGTCTCCGGAACGTCCTCCATGAGGTTCTGCGTCAAGGCTGCAAAAGCTTGGCTGGACTTGGAATTGGGATAGAGGTTGACCATGGGATTCTGCTTGCGCAGCGTTTCCCGCATCCGTTTGTCCTGGGGAATGCTCCCCAGATAGTTGATGGTTATATCCAGATAGTTGTTGCTCACCTTGGTCAGCTTGCGGTAGACCTCCAGGGCTTCCTTTTCCGATCCGGCCATGTTGACCAGGAGATTGAACTCCTTTTCCCTGTAGTGGATGGCCAGAAGCTTGATCAGGGAATAGGCGTCCGTGATCGAGGTCAAATCGGGCGTGGTCACGATAAGGATTTCCTGCGCCGCGATGTTGAAGTAGATCACATTCTCCGAGATCCCCGCTTCCGTATCGATGAGGACCAGATCGAAATCCTCCTGGATCTCCTCCAGCTCCTCCATGAAGCGCCGCTTCTGGGATGAGTCCAAGGAGGTCAGTTGTTGGATCCCCGAGCCCGCCGGAAGCGTTTTGACTCCGTAGGGACCCGAGAGCATGATTTCCGTCAGGCTCCGGCCCTGGGAAAAGAACTGATTCAGGGTATATTGCGGGGTCAGGCCATAGACGACGTCGATATTGGCCAGCCCCAGATCGGCATCGATAATGAGCACCTTTTGCCCTTTCTGGGCCATGCAAAGGGCCAGATTGGCCACGACCGCGGTCTTGCCCACGCCGCCCTTTCCGCTGCTCACGGCCATCACCCTGGACAACCCGCTGTGTTTGACACTCAGTGCATCCAAATCCGAGACCTCGCTGTTCAGGCGTCTCAGCCCCGCAGCCTGATCCTGTTCGTGATTGCCTGCGCTATACATCGCTCGTTTCTCTTGTCTGTTCGATTAGACGTTCAGCGAGATAGTAGCCGTCAGCGGCCATCAGATCCTCCGGGACCTTCTGTCCCGTGGTGAAATAGGACAGGGGATACTCGTTGCGCATGTGAATATTGAATAGGCTGCCGAAATCCTCGCATTCATCCATCTTGGTGAAGACGAGCCCGTTCAGGCCCACTGCCTGAAAGCTGTTGATGGTGCGCTGCATCGCCCGTTCCCGTGTCGTCGCCGAGAGCAGGAGGTGGCTCTCCACATCGGTCTCGGAGCTCAAGAAACCGTTCAACTCACGCAGGCTCGCCTCGTCGTTCGGGCTCCGTCCGGCTGTGTCCACCAAAATCAAATCCTTGTCCTCGTGCCGCGCGAAGGTGGTGGGAATATGGTTCGGCGTGTTCACCACCTCCAGAGGAATATTCATGATATCGGCATAGATCTTGAGCTGCTCCACTGCCGCGATACGGTAATTGTCTATGGTCACCAGGGCGATATGGGGGCTGACCCGGCTAAGATAGTTGGCCGCGAGCTTGGCCAGGGTGGTTGTCTTTCCCGCTCCTGTCGGGCCAAGCAGAGCCACGCGCTTCTTGTCCCCGCTTTGCCCTTGCCACAAGGGATCCGCGGATGTGACCGATCCGGCGAGCACGGAGTGGATGCCCTCGAGGAGCTGGGACTCATCTGCCATGTCATCCGGCTGGTATTGCTGATTGAACCGGGCCGCCACCTTGCAGGCCACGTCCCATTCAATGCCCCGCCGCAGCAGGGTGTCCAGAACCGGATCCCCGCCTTCGCCGATCGCCCCGGAAGCTGCCGGATGCGCCCCTGCCTGCGCTCCCGTGGAGCGCAGGTTCTTGACCATCTGGCGCAGCTCCGCGATCTCTCCCTGGATGGTCTGCAGGGCTCCGTCATGCGACCCGTTATTCCCCGGCTTCTGTTTTCCGTCTTCGCTCGCGCCGCTGACCCGGGCTTTCCTCTCATCCGACGGCACGGAATCGGGTGCGGCCTCGGACCGGGAGGTCGGGGCGGAACGGCTCCGGGAATAGACAGCCTGCGCCCGGGAGGCCTTCATACTGGAAAACTCCTTTTCCGGGCCGGATGCCCCCAGAGCGTGCGCGGGCTGTCTTGAGGCAGCTTTTTGCTCCGATGACACCTCTTCGCCCTCTTCCCCGGCCTCGAGCGCGGCCGACACCTCGAGCTTGGGCTTGTTGAAAACACCGGTCCTGCCCTTGCGCACGGTCCTTGTGGAAATGATGATCGCCCTGGGACCGAGCTCAAGGGCAGGACCGGTGTTTTCAACAAGCCCAAGC
>CAYFSD010000042.1:0-9487 GCA_964345705.1 uncultured Desulfohalobiaceae bacterium | reverse complement strand
GCTCCAGGGAGCTGAACTGGGCCAACTGGGAGGAGAACTTGGCCGGATCCTCGGGGTCCATGGGATCCTGGTTCTCCAACTGGGTGACCAGGAGCTTCAGAAAATCCTTTTTGCCCAGCTCCTGACCGCTCGTGGCCTTCGAAAGGCCCGCGGCCTGGGTGCTTCCGCCCAGTACCTGGGATACGTCGCTCATGCTTACCTCCTTGCCCCGCGTTGGTTAGACCCTGAGGCTGATGCCGCTCCTTCCGGCCGATGACCGGACATAGCCTTCGACTTGCTCATCGCGGTCCCCTGGCTCGGAAAGCGCGTTCCCTCCGGGACGCCAGTCCGAAGCCCGAAAATCCCGCTCCTCGCGATTGTGCTCCTCGCGTTCGTCCCCGCCGGACTCCACGCTGACCTGGATCTGGTCGAAATCGAGGTTCTGCTGCTCCAGGGCCTGCCTCAGGGCGGCCATGTTCCGCTCCAGGATGCCCTGCACCTGGGCGTTTTGAACCTGCAGATGGGCCTGCAGGCCGCTGTCTTCGCTGATCAGGCTCAACTGCACCCTGCCCAGCTCCGGAGGGTGCATCTTCATGGTGATTTGCCTCGAGCCCCGTTGCAGCTCGGCCTGGAACTTGCTGATCATCTGCTGCAGGGCCTGGCTGTCCGTGATATTGGCTGTGCCCTGGGAGGCCGAGGCCTGGGTCAGGGAGGTGGATCCGCTTGCGGTGCTCTGAAAGGTGGAAAAGAGGTTGGCCCATTCACCGGCCTTGGTGGACACACCCGGATTGCCACCCTCGCCTCGTCCGGCTGTCTCGGCCTGGGTGACCACGCCCTTCGCCCCGAGCTGGCCTTCACGGGCTAGGGACTGCAGCAGGGAGACGTTCTGCTGCTGGGAGCTCCCACCGCTTTTCCCGGAGCCGGGCCCCTTGCCCTCCACGGAGAAGCTGTCCAGAAAGAGGCGGGCCAGGTTCGGGCCGGAGCTTTTCTCCTTTCCCTGGGCTTGCTGCAGCTCGGCGGCCAGCCTCCCCAGTTGCGCGGAGTCCGCGCCTGTCCGATGCCGGGCGGTCAAGGACTCCAGATCCTTGCCGATCTGACGGAGCACCTGTTCCGAGAGCTTGTCCTGGCCCTCTCCCGAAGTGAGGAGACTGAGGATGCGCTCCACCTGGTGCTCCCCGTTTGCCGCCTTGGATCCCTGATTGCCGTCTGTCCCCTGCATCAGGGAGAGAAGCCGCTCCATCCCTCGATTCGTTTCCGCCTCTCCCGCCTTCGTCTGCATCAGGATCTCGCGCAGCAGAGCCTGCTGCTCGGAGTTCCCGGAAAGTCCCTTCCCCGAAATATCGGCCCCGCTGGAGAGGTTCCGCAGGAGCGTGAGCAGTTGCCCCTGTTCCCCCTGGGTTGTGCCGGCCTGTCCCGTCCCTTGGGCCAGGCCTTCCAGCTGGGCCGGATCGAGCCGAGTCAGGAGGCTCAGCAGCTGCAGGGCCAGGGAGGCATCCTCAGCCCCGGCTTGATCCGCGGTCACTTTCTCGCTGCCTTTCACCCTTTCCAGGAGCTGCAGAAAGGAGGAGCCATCAGTGGCTTCGCCCTGTTTATTCCCCTTGGATCCCTTGCCTGAGGCCTCCCGGACCTGTGCGCTCGGATCCGGAGCCTGTGCCGCACCGGAATAAGCGGGAATCGCCATACCATTCGCCCTCACTGGCAGAGATTGCGCTCCTTACCCGGCAAGACGGGTCAATGAGCCGCGGTTGCCGGGACCTCTACGAAAAAGGCCGCCGCTTGCGCGGCCTATTGTCTTGAATCAGGGCTTATCGCGATCAGGAATGGAGCGCCTTTGGAGGCGGCCCCTTCGAGCCGCCTCCGGCCAGCGCGGTTGGCGTGGAGTGATTTGTGGCGGGAGTGACGAGTGGCCGCTTACTCCCTGTCCAGCTTGGACAGATCCGTGCTCAGGGCGGCGGCCTCCTCCTTGTCCATATTGTCCAGGACTTCCGCTGCCGTGCCGCTGCGCATCCCGGAGATGATACCCACCGCCAGATCCTGCTCCACACTGCTCAGAGCCGCTGCCGCCTTTTCCGGCTCCATTCTCTGATAGATCCGGCTGAGCTTTTCGACGCGCTTTTTCTCCTTCTGCTCCTTCTGCTCCAGGAGCTCACCCAAATCCTTGCGCCATTCCCTCAGCCGCTGCAATTTCTTCTCGACCTCTGTCTGCATCACCTTTAACTCTTTTTTCCGCTTGGCGATCCTGGTGTTTTTCTCCTGCAGCTCCTGCCGCTCCTTCTTGAGGGAGGCCAGGATCCTGCGCTTCTCCACGGAACGGACATCCTGGGCGCTGGTCCAATCCGTTGCATTGCGGGCCCACACAGTGCCCCCAGTCAGAAGAAGGCCGACAAGACAAGTCAACGACAAAAAGGCGGCAATGCGCTTGTTCCTTCCCATATCCTCACCTCTTGTGAAAAAGGACTCCGATTTCGTCCAGCTCCTTTTTTTCCTTCTCCTCCAGGAACTGGGCGTATCTGTGGTCCTGCTTCTCCTTGAGCTTTTCCAGGAGCTTCTTTTCCCTGCTGGCACGATGCAATTCCTTTTCCTTGCCGGCAACCTCGTCCCTGGCGGCCTGAAGATCCCTTTGCAGCCGCGCCAACCGGTCGCGGATGTGCCTGATATGGTTTTGGCAGACCAGGATTTCGCCGACACTCATTCCCTGGCTCTTTCTCCCCTCGAAATCCCGACACATCGCCCGGAGCCTGGCCTGCTCCCGCTCAATCTCCAACTCAACGCTTTCCTGTTTTTCCTTGGCCCGCACAAGGCGCTCCTGGGCCTTGTCCTGAATTCTTTGCCGGTAGTTGAGCACAGTGTGCAAGCGAAATGGTTTCATAGCCGATTCGCTCCTGTCGGGATTCGATTCGTCACGGCAGACACCCGGTCTCGGATGTCAAAGGCCGGACTCGGATATCGGATGGAAAAACAGGATGTTGACACAGCCTGCAACCCGCAATCACTGAAAAATGGCCTTCAGCTCCTCCATGGCCCGTTTCAGGGAGACCTTTTCCTCCTTGCCCTGGCGAAGAAAGGCGTTGACGGAATCGATGTATTTCAGGGCGTGATCGATGCGCTTGTTGCTGCCCGGCGAATAGGCCCCGATGTTGATCAAGTCCTCGGACTCCTGATAGGTAGCCAAAACATCCTTCAGCTCTCCGCTCAGGCGCTGGTGCTCCTGATCCACCAGGTCGTTCATCAGCCTGCTCGAGGACTGCAACACATCGATGGGCGGATAGTGGTTCCGCGAGGCGAGCTGCCTGGAAAGCACGATGTGGCCGTCCAGGATGGAGCGCACCGTATCCGTGACCGGCTCGTTCATGTCGTCCCCTTCCACGAGGACGGTGTACAGGCCGGTAATGCTGCCCTTTTCCTTGAAATTCCCCGCGCGCTCCAGGAACTTGGGCATCTGGGCGAAAACAGAGGGAGGAAATCCCTTGCTGGTGGGGGGCTCGCCGACAGCGAGCCCGATTTCCCGCATGGCCATGGCATAGCGGGTCACCGAGTCCATGAGCATGAGCACGTTCTTGCCCTGATTGCTGAAGTATTCCGCGATGCTCGTTGCCGCGAAGACACCCCGCATGCGGAGAAGAGGGGACTGATCCGAGGTGGCGACCACCAGCACCGAACGCTCCAGGCCCTCGGGACCGAGATCCTGTTCGATGAATTCACGGACCTCCCTGCCCCGCTCACCGATCAGGGCGATCACATTGACATCCGCCTGGGTGTCCCGGGCCATCATCCCCATCAGGGTGCTTTTCCCCACCCCGGAGCCGGCCATGATGGCCATGCGCTGACCCATGCCGCAGGTCAGGGCACCGTTGATCGCCCTGATCCCCAGATCCATGGGAGCACAGATCTGCTCGCGCTCCATTGGCCCCGGGGGGAGGCCGTAAAGGGGCATTTCTCCGGACAGAACGGGAGCGGCCTCCCCGTCGATGGGATTTCCCAGAGCGTCAAAAACCCGACCCAGCATCCCTTCGCCCACACTTATGCCGGCACTGATGGAGCGGACCCGGATCTGGCTTCCGGGGCCGAACCCCCGTAGCTCACCCAGGGGCATGAGCAGGGCCCGGGAATCGCGAAATCCAACCACTTCGGCGGAAATGGGGCTGCCGCCCCCGAGGGGGAGGATATCGCACATAGTGCCCACGGAGGCCCCCGGGCAATACCCCTCGATAATCAGCCCGATAATATTGGTGACCTTGCCCCGGACCCGCAGGAATGAGGACTCCTTCACGGACTGGATCAATTCTTCCATCGGGTGTCCTCGCTCGCGATCTCGGCCATGAGCTTGTCCTGGATCTTCTCCAGCTGGGTTTCGATCGTGGCATCCACCTTGCCCTGGTCGGATTCCACGACACATCCGCCGCTGGAAATCTCCTCGTCGGATTCGAACACAATATTCTGCAATCCGCTCATGCTGGCCAAAAACAGGGGCTTGTTCTCCACAACGACGTTCATGTCCCCGGGATTGACCCGAATGCGATACTCCTCGGACTGGACAGCCTCCTGGATGGCCCGTTCAACCGCCCGGATGATCGCGGACTCTCTGGAGGACACCTCCACATGGATCACCTGTTCCGCGATGACCCGGGCAAGGCGCACCATGTCCTGCTTGTTCCGGTTCAATACGTAGCCGCGGAGGTTGTTGATCCGCTCCAGGGCGTCCGCCAGGGCCTGAGCGGCTTCGTCGAGCTCCTGGGCCTTTTCCTCCCGACCCGCTTCCTTGCCGCTCGCGTAACCCTCCTCCAGACCTTCTTGGCGGCCCTGGTCATAGGCCTCCTGGCGAATGCCCTCCACTTCCTCCTCGGAATATCCCCTAGGGGCTTCGCCGTCTTCAATGGACGCCTCCGAGGGGTTCTCCTCGACGTCGGAACCCTCATTCTGGGCCTCCCCGTCGACAGCGCCTCCGGAGGGAAAGAACATCCCGTTTTCCCTTTCCTCCAGGCCATCCAGATCCCGGAACTCCATCCGCTGGATGGAATCCTCCATACCGCCGCGATAAATCTTAGACAAAGACTTCATCAGCACCTCGACCCGGTATGACGATTTTGCCTTCCTGTTCCAGCCTCAGGGCGATCTGAACGATACTCTGCTGGGCTGCTTCCACATCCGAGAGGCGTATCGGCCCCAACGCTTCCAGATCCTCCCGGATAATCTCCCTGGCCCGCTGGCTGATGTTGGAATAAATCTTGTTCTGCACGGTCTCCGAAGCCGTCTTCAGGGCCGTGGTCATGGTCTGGTTGTCCACTTCGCGCAGGATCAGCTGCATGCTTCGGTCGTCAATGCCCACAAGATCCTCGAAGGTGAACATCTTCTTGCGGATCTCCTCCGCCAAATCCGGATCCGTTTCCTCGATGGAATTCAAGAGCGCCTGATCCACTCCCTGTTCCATGCGGGTCAATATGTCCACGACCTTGTCCACGCCGCCGACCTGCTGCTGCTCCTTGCTGATAATCCCCCCGATTTCCTTTTGCAGGGCGCCCTCGATCTGCTTGAGCACTTCCGGGGAGACCTTGTCGATCTTGGCGATTCTGTGAATAACGTCGGCTTTCAGCTCTTCCGGGAAAAAGGGGAGCACTCTCCCGGTATGATCCGACTTCTGGGTACAAAGGATCAGGGCGATGGTCTGGGGATGTTCGTTGTGCAGCAGACCGGCAATCGTCCGGGGGTCCATCATGGAAATGGTTTCCAGGGGCCTGGATTCACTTCCGGAAACCACCTCGTCCAGAAGCGCCTGGACACGCTCGGGATCACCCGCCGAGCTGATCGCGTTCTTCATGAATTCCCCGCCATCGACGAAGATCCCGGCATATTCCTCCTGGGTCTTCCTGTATTGATCCAGGGCGGCCTTGGCCACATCAGCGGGGATATGATCGAATTGGGACATGCTTCTGCTGATCATCCGCACTTCAAAGTCGCTGAGCTCCTTGAAGACCTCGGCGGTGGTCTCCTCCCCGAGACAGAGCAATAACACCGCTGCCTTCTCGATCCCGGACATCTTGTGAAAATCCATATGAGCCTCATCATCTCCAATCGAGCGGCATGGTTCCTTGGCAGGGGAATTCCGCTCCCCATCCCCTGCAATCATCACGGACGCGGTATCCGGCTAAGGGAAAAGCCGCGATCGCCTCCTGGCAATCACACCTCAACGCTTACCGGTCCTCTTCCCGACAATTCCACCGGGAGCTGCACGCGACGAGCTTTTGGTGCGGGGCACTCCCATTGCATCCCGAGCCCAGGCCTATCCCTCCTTGAGCCAGGCCTTAACCACCTGAGCCGGGCTGACCCTGGACTGGGTAATCTCCTGTCTCAGCTTTTCAATGGGCTGATCATCCGTGGGAGCGGCGGCGATACCGGCCTGCTCCTGGGACTGGGCCGCCTCGAGCTCCTCCACGCTCTTGTGGTGCTCCTGGACCTCGCCCCGCAGGGTCTTGATCAAGGGCCTGAGCAGGAAGAAATAGAGCAGAATCAACGCGATGAAGACCATTCCGTACTTGATAAAGGGGGAGTATCTTTCCACCCAGGTGGAGCCGGCTCCCTCTGCCGCGCCTCCCTCAAGCATTCCCTGGCTGAGGGGCATGGAAACCACTTCGATGCGATCGCCCCTGTCCCTCCTGAGTCCCAGAGCGCTGGAGACCATGGTCTCCACCGAATCCAGCTGCTCCTGGCCTACGCTCGCGGCTTGGGCCTGTTGACCTCCCTCGGCGGATTGCCCCACGAGAACCGCAACAGAAATATTTTCCACCTCGCCCATGGGCTCCTGGATCTCATTGATTTCCTTCCCGATCTCGTAATTGGTCACCTCTTCGCTCCGCGAGCTGGGCGTGCTCCTGAGGACCGTGCCGTTCTGCTCCAGATTGGATCGGGCACCGGGCACCCCCCCCACCTCGCGTCCGCGGGACTCCTGCTCGATCTCCTTTTCGCTGCGGGGCACCACATTCGAGGTGTCAAAAGACTCCCGCGTAGTCTGCTGCTTCGAAAAATCCAGGTCCGCGGTGACTCGAACCAGGGCCTGTCCGGGCCCGAACACCCGGTTTAGGAGGGATTGCGCTTTTTTCTCCAGCTGGGACTGCAGCTTCTGTTTATATTCGAGCTTCTTGGGCGACATGGGGCTGTCCAGGCCCTCCTTGTTCTCGCTCAGTCTCCGGCCCCTGTGATCCACCACAGTGACATTGCCCTTTTCCAGCCCCTCGATGCTGCCGGAAACGAGATGCACGATCCCGTTGATTTGATCCTGGCTCAGGCTCTGATTCCGCTTGGTCTGCACCATGACCGAGGCCTTGGTCTCCTTCTGTTGCTGCTGCAACAGGCTCTCCTCGGGCATGACCAGATGGATGCGGGAATTCTCCACAGGCCCCATACTGGAAATGGTCCGGGACAACTCCCCCTGAAGCGCCCGCTGGTAATTCACCTGCTGGGTGAACTCGGTCACCCCGAAGTCCTGCTTGTCGAAGACCTCGAAACCCACTCCCTGACCCTTGGGAAGTCCGGCACCGGCAAGCTTGAGGCGCGTGGAATAGACCTTGTTCTCGGGGACGGCGATGGTTTTTCCCTGATCCCTGAGCTTATAGGGCACTCCCTGATCCTTCAGCCATTGGACCACGGAAGAGGCCTCTTCCTTGCCCATGTCGCTGTACAGCACCTTGTAGGGAACCTTTTGGGTCTGAAAAATAATCCAGGCAAAAACGGTCAAGGAGATGAGAGCTACCAAGACCAGACTGATCTGCCGGGATCGAGGCCACTCCCTGATGCGCGCAATCAAATTCGTTGGAGAACGTCCTTCCTGAGCCATATTCCACCTTCTTTGGCAGGCTTATGTCTTCAAAAGAGCGGGGGCTGGAACCAATCAGCATAAGCTGGCTTCGCCGAGCCCATCCGTCCGCTCCAACCTTGCCCGACTTCTCGATCAATTTTTTGTCCCTGGGCAGTGGCGTGCCCTCCCAATGGGAATTCGGAAATGTCAAAAGGATGACGAGCGGATGACGGCCTGGCCTTCATCCGTTTTCCGGGCATATCGGATCAAGGAAAATGTTTCCCTGAAAGAGACAAGGAAATCGAATGGAAAAGCCCGATTCGAGGGAATCTGTTCAAAATGCTCGCACGGCTGTCGTGCTTGAGGGCACCGCCCGGCACGCCTGAAACGACACAGCGAGACCGCAAGGCGTGCAGCTTCTTGCAAAATGTAAACCAAGCACTGCGTTAAACAACTCCGCAAAAATTGTCCCCGAACACCACCCCTTCTCCGATCCCTTGGCGGACGGGATGTCTTGCTAGCAAAAATGGGACCCATTCCGCGACCAAAGGAGATCCATTGTTGATGCACCCGGAACATGACCGAGCTCCAACGAACCTCCAGCAACACGTTCACCTGAAGGACAAGCTATCGCCTGGAGCCCTGAAAGGGGCAATCATGCCACGTGCCAAAATGATGACACTTTTTGGCACACTCCCTTGAAGATGGATTACAGGTGTCAACCTCCGGCACACGGCTTTTTATGAGCAAAAAGCCCCTCTGTGGGAACAAAGCCTGCGACCCTGTGGATAAAAGTCCGCCGGATCTCCTCTTGAAAACAAAGGGCCTATTTTGAGAAACGAAACAGACCCGCATACGGGAATCGTGAAATCCCCCTCTTTCCTTTTGGCCTCAGGACGCTGAGAATGAGCTTTTTTCGGTCTGAACATTGCACTGGGCTCAGGCACGGCGGCTTCTCGCTCTGAGCCTCTGGCACGCCTTTTGTTCCAAAAAAGCTAGAAACTCCAGTCAGTTACCGACTGAAGGAATGATTGGCAAAGAGGCGAGGGGCAAGGGGGGCGTTCGTTGAATCCGGCAGGTTGTACCCGGGCTCGGGAAAGCCGATCAGGTTGACAATCACTCAGCATATTGTACTGATACCTCAGACCAACAGCGTTTTTTGAACCACCGATAATATGCTGATAGGCTGGCGCAGCTCGGCTGATAGGGAAGTAAAAAAGGCAATGGAATAACTCGGCATGCCAATCTCGCAGAGCACGATTCTCGTGGTCGAACCGGACCCGGAAAATCGGGAATACCTGAAGGCCATCCTCCAGGAAGACTGTTCCCTTAATATCGAGGGAGCCCCGGATCCCCAAGCCGCTGAGCGGATCATTGACCAGTTCAGGGTGAGTGTTCTCTTAACCGCCGTCTTTCCGAACAATGAGGGGATCAAGCTCTTGGAGCGGGTGGGCAAGGGGGACTCGTCCGTCATTCCCGTGGCCTGCCTTCCCTCGGGAGATCAGGATGCCGTCATCATGGCCCTGAACGCCGGAGCGCTTTACTATATCAACACGCCCTATCAGCCCCAGGAGATCCGGCTCATTGTGCAGCGGGCGCTCGACGCGCACGAACAGCAGGCCCAGAAGGGAAGCCCGGATCTGGAGCTCCGGAAAAGCGACGGTTTCTACGGGATCGTGGGCGCCAACAAGGAGATGCACAAGCTCTTCAATCTCATCG
>CAYFSD010000041.1:2792-9660 GCA_964345705.1 uncultured Desulfohalobiaceae bacterium | reverse complement strand
ACTGACCTACTGACACACCGAACGCCCCCAAGCCGTATTCGGATTCCATGCGGGACCATACAGGGAGTCGCCCCATGATTCAACACGAGACAATACCCGGGAAAACGCACCATGGATGAAAAGGCCCTGGGCAGAGCCCTGGCGGACTGGTTCCCGCAGCGGCAGCGGGACCTGCCCTGGCGGCGGGACCCCGCTCCGTACAGGGTCTGGATCTCGGAGATCATGCTCCAGCAGACCCAGATCGAGCGGGCGATCCCCTTCTTCACCACCTGGATGGAGCGCCTGCCCACGGTGCAAAGCGTGGCGGACGCGGACCGGGAAGACCTCTTCAAGCTCTGGGAGGGCCTAGGGTACTACAACCGGGTGATCAACATCCACCGCACGGCCCGGATCCTGTGCGAGGAGCACGGCTGCGCCCTGCCGGCGGACTACCGGCGCCTGGTGGCCCTTCCCGGGATCGGGCCCTACACCGCGGGCGCGATCATGAGCCTCGCCTTCAACGAGCCCTATCCCGCGGTGGACGCCAATGCCGAGCGACTGCTCTGCCGCATCTTCGCCGTGGAGGAGCCGGTCAAGGCCGCGGCCACCCAGAAAAAACTGCACGGCGCCGCAGCGACCCTGATCCCCGGCGGACGGGCCCGGGAGCTGAATCAGGCCCTGATGGAGTGCGGGGCCCTGATCTGCCTGCCCCGAGAGCCGCGCTGCTGGGAGTGCCCGGTGGAAGCAGGCTGTCTGGCCCGCGGACGCGGGATCGCCAAGCGCCTTCCCCGCAAGCAGGGAGGCAAGGCAACGACACACCTGGAGACCGTGGTGGGGATCCTGGTCCGCGAGGGGCGGATCTTCGTACAGAAGCGCCCGGAGCACGGGCTCATGCCCGGATTGTGGGAATTTCCCGGTGGCAAGCTGGAAGAGGGGGAAACGGCGCTCGAGGGGCTCAAACGGGAGCTGCGCGAGGAGCTGGGCATGGAGACGCTGGTGGGCCGGGAGCTGGCCACGGTCCGGCACAGCTACACCTCCTTCCGGGTGCGGCTGCGGGCCTTCTTCTGCCAGCCCGCCTCTCCGGCGGAGACCCTTCGTCCCCGGGCCGCCGAGACCTGGCGC
Source organism: uncultured Desulfohalobiaceae bacterium (assembly GCA_964345705.1). GTDB lineage: Bacteria > Desulfobacterota > Desulfovibrionia > Desulfovibrionales > Desulfothermaceae > JAIPDU01. Next base: position 8,559 of record CAYFSD010000041.1, on the reverse strand, counting down.
TGGGTGGAGCCGGCCGAGCTTCCGGCCTTCTCCTTCCCCGCGGCCAATCGCCGCCTGGTGGACCTGCTGGCCGGGCTCGGGGCCCGCGAGCTGGCAGATCGCCTGCCCGCTCCGCCCACGGAATAACCCTCATTGCCAAACACCTACTCCTCGCGCTCCTCTTGCGCCTGTTGCAGGGCCTTGCGCATGGCCGTCTGATGCACCTTGGCCGCCAGGTGCACCGGGCTCTGCCCGCCCAGGGGCTCCCAGTTGGCCGGGTCCGCGGTGCAGGCGAACTGCACGGCCAGACCCATGTTCACCTCGGCCTCCTCGGGGGGCTGTCCCTCCACCCGCGAGGCGGCGCTATGGGTCGCCCCGCAGGGCGCCCCGCGCAGGACCCGCACCTCGCTGACCCGGCCGTCCTTCACGCGCACCGCCAGCTCCGGATATCCGAAGCACCGTCCATAGGCGCCCAACTGACGCCTGGGCCGGAGGGCGCATCAGACCGGCGGGGTATGGGCCCAGCCCAGGTTCTCCCCCTGTCCCGGGGCGACCACGGGAACGCCCCGCTCGCTGCACATGGCGATCAGATCCTGGGACACGTCCGGATGGCTCACGAAGTTGAGCACCAGATCCGCGTCGATGTCCTCGGGGAGATAGCCCTCAGTCTCGTCCAGCACCTGGGGCAGCCCTCCGGGGACATCCCAGGTGGAGAGGACAAAGCCCTCCCCTCCGTGCCGGCGAATCCCCTCGATCTTGGGCCGACCCGAGTCCTCCTGCTGGACCGCGAGGATGCGGCAGGGCGCTTCCTCCTCCCGCTTCTCGGTCTCCTCGCGCTCAGGCCCCGAATCCTGTGTCCCGCTGCGCGGGATGTCCGTACCGTGGCTCATAACGGCTCCAGTAGTTATCCTCAGGAAGGACGCTCCACCCCTACGGCGCGAGCATCTTCTCCGCAAGCTCCTCCACGTGCTGGAGCAGATCCTCGTCCCGTGCGGCCTCTCCGGGCCCCTGATAGCCACAGGCCCGCAGGATCTCGGACTCGCGGAACCCCTCGTACATGAGGAAAGTGGAGTAGCGGGGATAGATGTCACCGAATTCGTTGCGGTCCGGATTGGCCTGGGCCTGGATGAAGACCAGGCGCTTGCCCGGCTCCAGGCGGCCTGGCTGGTCCTCGCTCTGGAAATCCGGCTTGAGGAAGGAGAAGGTCCGATCGATGAAGGCCTTCATCTGGGCGCAGACGTCACCGAAGTAGACCGGGGTGGCCAGCACGAGCACGTCGCAGACCCGCACCGCGTTCAGCACATGGGTCAGATCGTCTTCGAGGGCGCAGGTCTCCAGCTCGGTCTTGCACTTGTAGCAGGCCTGGCATCCCCGATACTGCAGCTCATTCAGGTTCCAGGAGCGGACGTCGGCCCCTTTCTCCCGCGCCCGAGCGCACAGGGCGTCCGCGAGGGCGGAGCTGTTGCCCCCTGTTCTGGGGCTTCCCTTCAAACACACAACGTGCATGAGCCTCCTCCCGCTTGATGTTGCCGTGGGTTCGCACGCGTCCTTTCCGCCGCTGATGCGGCTCAGGACGTCGTCCAGAGGATTCTACGGCATAGGCCCCGCCGAGGCAAGGTCCTCGGCGCCCGCGGCGGGGAGGTAAAACGGGAAGGGGACCTCTTCAGGGCCAAATCCAGCTGATTCAAAAACCCCGTGCCCATGAACGGATCAATCCTGTGCTGAACAACTGCAAAGCTGTTTACATTCAGGGACCTATCTGCTACTGCTTCCAATCATCCCCCTCCCCGGTCCCGGAGATCGCTGTATGCACGACACCTGTCTCTTCCACCCCGCAAGCCAGGGCCAATGGACCTGCCGGCACTGCGGGGCCTCCTTCTGCGGGCAGTGCGCGGTGTGGAAGGACACCGGATGGGAGCGCGGGCAAAAGCCCCGGGCCTTCTGCCCCACCTGCAACCAACGCCTGGAATGGGTCGGCGCCGCGAATCTCCTGCCGCCCTTCTGGGAACGACTGCACCGCTTCTTCCTCTACCCCTTCCACCGCCAGACCCTCATCCTTCTGCTAGCCGTATCCGCGGCCACCGTCTCCCTGGGCCGGATCCCCTTTCTGGGCCTGATCGTGCAGATCGGGACCTATTTCCTCATGCTCCGCTATGCGTACGAGATCCTGACCACCACGGCCAGGGGCAACCTCTATCCGCCCCCTGTCAGGGGCAAGATCCTGGAGTACGACCTCTCCCCGGTGCTCAAGCAGTTCCTGCTCTTCTTCCTCCTCGTAGCCGGAGGATTCCTGCTCCTTGCCATCACCCGGTCGCTCCCGCTCCTTTTGGGCTACATCCTCTTCGTCCTCGTCTTCCTCCCCGCCCTGCTCATGGTCCTGATCACCACGGAGAGCCTGCGAAACGCCCTGAACCCGGCGGTCTTCGTCCCCCTGGCCTGGCGCATCGGCCCAGCCTATCTGCTGATGTACTTCTTCCTCATCCTGCTCGCCATCGCCCCGGGGATCCTGGCACGGACCGTGGTCATCCACCTGCCCGGCCTGCTGCAGCCCTTTCTCGCGGTTGCCGCGGAATACTACTACATGTTCGTCAGCTTCCATCTCATCGGGTACGTCCTATTGCAGTACCACCTGGAGATCGGATACGACGTCCGGTACGAGGATTTCCAGGCCCCGGAGGTGGACGGCGGAAAGCGGCCGGAGCGGGAGGAAACAGCGACCCGGGCCGAGGAGAAGCACGCGGAGAGCCTGATCCAGAACGGCCGCTACGACGAGGCCCGCGAATACCTGGCCCGGCGCTTCGAGCAGTCCCGCGAGCCGTCCACGGAGCTGTGCCGGAAGTATTTCCAGCTGCTGCGCGTGAGGGGAGAGGGCGATCCGGGCCGGGTGGGCCGGCACCTGATCCCCGGCCTCCTGCAGCAGGGGGAGCGGCGGGAAGCCGAGACGGTGTTCCGGCAGTGCCGGGAGCAGAACAGCGAGTTCCTGCCGGATCCGGACTCCCTGTTCCGCATCGCCGAGGCCTGCGACGAGGCGGGAGAGCACAAACGGGCCATGCGCCTCTTCCAGAGCCTGTACCGGAACCATCCCCACCACGACCGCGCGGTGGAGGCCCTCTTCCGCATCGGGTACATCCTCAACGAAAGACTGCTCGCCCCGGAAAAGGCACGGCGCGTGCTGAAGGGAATCATCGCCCGCTATCCCGGGGACCCGCTCCGGGACCGGGTGGAGAGCTACCTGCGTCACTCCGTCCCCTGAGAGGCGGAAGCATCCTCCCGCACCGAGCGCGCCTCCAGGGAATCCGGATAGCGGTGCAGCAGGGCCCGGACGCAGGCCCGGCGCTTGCGTTCCATCCCCTTGTTCCGGCAATGGACGGCGTAGCGATAGAGGACCGAGGGGGCATCCTGCAGCGGGACGGAGCTCTTCAGGGCCCGGACCAGGAGGGGCTCCCCCAGGTCGAACCGCTCCCTGCCCAGGAACAGGCCGGCCAACCGGACCGCGAGATCGGGCTCCAGCACCACCCGGGGCTCGCGATGGCAATAGCCCGCATAGACCCGCTCCACCTCCTCGGAGGACTCGCCCGCGCGGAGCATGGCCCGCAGGGCCCTGTTGGCCGGAACGGAAAGGTCGGCTGCCTCCGGATCCTGGACCTCGAGAAAGAAGAGCTGCTTCAGGGCGGGACAGTTGTCCGGGTCCTCCTCCAGGACCCGGCGCAGCCCGGCTCTGGCCGCGGGTAAATCCAGCCTCCGGACCGCGGCCATGGCCTCCTCCAGAAGCGGCCCCACCCTGTCCGGCTCCGACTCCGGCTCGAAGAGCCGTTCCGGGGCAAAGCCCAGGAACCGGCGGTTGACCCATCCCAGAAAGGCCCCGCCCAGCAGCCCCCCGATGTGCGCGGTGAAGGCCACGCTGCTCTCCGGCTCCCGGAGCAGCTGGTACCCCTCCTTGAGCAGCCAGGCGGGCAGAAGCGTCAGGGCCGGAAGACTCGCGTAGTGGAAGAAGAAGCCCAAATGGAGAAAGACCTTGATCCGATGGAGCCCGTACATCAGGCTCATGGCTCCCACGGCCCCGGAGATCGCGCCGGAGGCCCCGATGAGCGGGGTGGCCAGGTCCCGGTTGCAGGCCCAGAAGAGGGCCGCCCCGGCCAATCCGCCCAGGAGGTAGATCCCCAGGAAGCGCCAGTGTCCCGCTCCCGACTCCAGGATATACCCCGCTAGCCAAAGGAAGAGCATATTGCCCAGCAGGTGGGCCAGGCCGCCGTGCAGGAACATGTGGGTCAGCCAGCCGGCGGCGGTGGGACGGCTGGGGATCAGGCCGTGGCTGCGGGCGCTGACGCGGCTCCGCTTGTCCCGGAAGGTGCTGTGCAGGCGCCTCCATTCCTCGGCCTCTGGGGCCTTTGGCCCGATGAGCGCGCCCTCCCGCAGGGCCTGGCGAAAGCTTCCGTCCCGGAGCATCCGCCGCACAGTGTCCGGAGAGGGTACCTTTTCCTCGGCGTCCTCCACGCGCCGCAGGGCCTGCTCCACCGAGCCCTGGCCGGTGAACTCCTGGTAGTAGGCGTATTCGATCCCGGCCAGACCGGATTCGAGGTAGAAGCGCAGCGCCTCGCGGCGATGGCTCGCGTCATTGGCCTGCACGGTGAAGAACACCGCGAGGTTGGCCACGAGGAGCAGGATGGTGATCCAGGGGATGTACTTGCGGTTGAACTCCCCGACAACGGGAATGAGCATTCCCTCTCCCTCCGGGTCTTTCGGAAGGCGCTCGACAGCCGGGAACAGGGGACGCGAGCGGCGATCCCCGGACCCTGAATCCGAGCCGGCTCAGGGCCGCCCTTCGAGGCCGGAAAAACCGCTTGACTTTTTTTCCCGTGCCTCCCACTACGGGAGGAGGGTTCAAGCCACGTTCACAGGAGGTGCCATGTCGGATGAAGGCTGGATCGCGTCGGAGTTCGTCCTGCCCGAGGAGGGCAGGGAAGTCCTCACTTTCACCCAGGCCAACTGGGGGCTGCGCAAGGGATACCAGATCGGGGGCGAGTGGTTCGACGCCTCCCATCGCCCCATCCATGTGGACTACTGGAAACCCGGCCTGGAGGACGCGGGGCAGGGGGAAGAGGAGTGAGGCCCGCCCCGCCGGGTTGGCCCAGGAGAGCGCGCGGATCCGCCCCGCTCAGGCCCTGAAGCCCATCTCCCGGAGCACCTTCCGGCTGGCCCGGTAGGGGTTCTCCCCGAGCGGGGGCACCTCCAGCCCCTCCCGGTCCGCCCCCATCCCCTCCAGCTTCATGTTGTACGCCACATGCGTGAGCACTTCCAGGCTGAGCACATCCTGCACGTTGTACGCCAGGAGTGTCTCCAGGACGTCGCGCCGCCCCGTGGCCTCGTACGCCTGCCAGAGAAGGACCGCGGCATAGCCGTCCACTCCGCCCAGCTCGCAGCGGCCCAGGCCGAAGCGGTCCTCGCAGCGCTTGAGCCCGCCGCTCACCCCCAAACTCTTGAGCAGGAAGCGGAGATCGATGTGGGCCCCGGGCAGCCGCGGGCGCAGCTGATTCCGGAGAAAGGGGAGGTCGAAGCGGCTGCCGTTGAAGGTAACGATCAGCCCGTATTCCGCGATGTCGTCCTCGAATTCCTCCAGGTTCTCCCCGTGGACGTAGGTCCTGGCCCTATCCCCGTCGTACAGGGCGATGCTGGTGATGTGATCCAGGCCGCGGCCCAGCCCCGTGGTTTCGATGTCCACGTACGCCGTCCGCCCCCGAAAGACGGGGAAGAGGCGCCATATCTGGTCCCGGGGCAGCCGAGAGGCGAA
>CAYFSD010000041.1:0-2692 GCA_964345705.1 uncultured Desulfohalobiaceae bacterium | reverse complement strand
CGTCACTCGTTATCCGTTGTGGTTATCGGTTATCCGTTATCTGTTATGCGTGCACCATAATTCGTGATCCATAAGCTGACACACTGACCCACTGACTAACTGACCTGCTGACTCACTGACTCCCGGAACACGGACTCAACCGAGCCCCATGTACCCCTCCGCCAGATCCTCCAGCTTCCCGTCGTCCAGGATGACGATCCGCTTGCTTTTGACCTCCAGGATCCCGGCCTCCGCCATGCGCCGCAGAACCCGGGACAGGGTCTCCTGGCTCGTGCCCAGAATCTTGGCCAGGACCCCCTTGGAAACGTCCAGGGAGACCGTCTCCCCGCCTCCCTGGGCGTCCTGCAGATGCATGAGATAGGCCGCCAGCCTAGCGGGGATCTCCTTCAGGGAAAGGTCCTCGATGAGGCCGGTGAAGCTGCGCAGCCGCTTGGAGAGGATGGCCAGCATGTTCAGGGCCAGGGAGGGGTCGCGGGAGAAGAGCTCGCGCAGCCGGTCCCGGGGTAGGAACCAGAGCTCGGAGGGCTCCATGGTTTCCGCGTGGGCCGGGAAGGTCTCTCCGGCGAAGACCGGGACCTCGCCGATGGGCTCTCCGGGGCCGAAGAGATGCAGGATCTGTTCCCTGCCCTCGGGAGAGAGCTTGTACACCTTCACCCTGCCGGAGAGGATGACGTAGAAGCCCTGGGCCGGCTCGCCCTGGGAAAAAATGGTCCCTCCGCCCGGGTAGACGGCGCGCTGGCCCACGGACTTTAGCTCCCCGAGCTGCTCGCGGCTGAGCCCCTGGAAGAGCTGGACGTTTTCCAGATTGCGGATGGTGTCCTCGGTCATCCCCAGTCCCTGTTCGACCGCCTTGCCCGAGTGGGTGGCCGGCGCCTTCGGTCTGGTGCTAGCGTCGCTTGAGGGCCACGCGGAGGCTGTTGATCAGCCGGTTGAAAGAGCGAGTGAGGAGGCCGATCTCGTCCCGCCGCTCCTCCGGGAGCTCCTCCAGATCGGTCTTGCCCTGGCTGATCAGATTGGCCACCCGGGTCAGATGGTTGATGGGCCGGGTGATCCAGCGCCCCACGTAGAGGCTGATCCAGATGGTGACCAACAGGACCAGGCCCCAGATGGCCAGCAGGGTGTTGCGCATCCTGGCGATGGGCTCCATGACCTCCTCCCCGGGGGTCACGATGGCCATGCTCGCCCGGATCGAGGGCAGGAAGGAATAGGCCGCGTACATCTTCCGCCCGTCGGTGGTGAAGGTGACAAAACCGCTCTCGCCCCGGACCATGTCCCGCACCATGGCGCTGAAGCCGGGGTTGTCCGTCCGCAGGAGATCGTCCGTGGCGTAGCGATCCCTCCAGCTCACGCCCTCCGCCACCATTCCCGGCTTGACCAGGACCTCGCCCTCCCGGTCCACCAGAAAGGCGTAGCTGTCGTATCCGGTGTCCATATTGAGCATGTCCCGCTCAATGGTCTTGAGCGGGACATCGAAGCCCACCACTCCGAGGAGCTCGCCGCCCGAAGCGGTGACCGGAGCGGCGCAGGTGACCACCAGGTCCTTGCTGTTCGCGTCCACATAGGGGTCGCTCCAGGCCACGCCCCCCTTTTCCCTGGCCTTGACGTACCACGGGCGCTCCGTGGGGGCGAAGCCGTCCAGCTCCCTGATCCGCTCCAGAGCGGACGCGTCGTTCAGCACCAACAGATCGTTGGCCGAGCCGTAGTATCCCAGGCTGAGAAAGGGGTTTTTCGAGGCCAGGCTCTGCAGGGCCTCCCCCGCGCGCTGCATGAGCAGGCGCTCGCTCCGGAAGCGCCGCCTGAGGCGGGGGTTGCCGTAGCCGTCCCCGTCCCAGGGCAGAAGCACGCTGACGCCGAGGTCCCTCCGTGCCTCGTTTCTGGCGTAGAGGCGGCCGACATAGTCGGCCATTCCCTGAACCTCGTCCCGGACCCGATCGAAGATCGCGGAATAGTGCCCGGACTTCCCCTCGGCCAGGCGCCGCAGGTGGCCCTCGGCCTGACTCGCCAGCATCCTTTGGCTGAAGTAGGCGCCCACGAGCCCGGTCACGGAGAGGGCCCCGAACATGAGCAGGGCCATGATCGCGACGAGCTTGCTCCCCAGGGACCATCCCTCGGTTTGCTCCTCCTCCGGCTCCTTCTCGGGCCCACCCGGTGCTTCCTCGGTCTCGGCCCCCTTGGCCGACGCCTCCTCCCCGGTGGGCCGGGTCACGGTGAATAGCTGCCGGCAGTGCCTGCAGCGAACCTTGGCCCGATCCCCCTGGATCATGGAAAGATCCACCCTGAGCTTCTTCCCGCAGTGCTGACAGGTCACGATCATGAGTCGTCTCCGGCTCTCGGGCGGCCTTGTCACCTACCAGCCACGGACGGGGAGTCGTGAGCCCAACGGCGATGCCGAGGCTAGGTGAACTGTTCCACGAGGCTCTGCAGGCTGCTGCGGAACCGTTTCCTCTTGGCCGGTGAGGAGATCTCGCGCGCGAGATGGTCCACCAACTCAGCGGCCCTGCGACAGGGAAAATGTTGCTTCGCCTCCCCCATGGCCCGCACGGTGTCGTTGATGAGCACCCCCGCCACAGGACCGAGGTGTTCGGCGAGCCGCTCCTCCAGAATAGTGAAGAAGCGGGAGCTCAGCGCCGGCTCCCTGTCCTTGGCCAGCTGAATGAGCCCGTTCTCCTGGAGCTTGATGAGGATTCTGCGG
>CAYFSD010000040.1:2760-9690 GCA_964345705.1 uncultured Desulfohalobiaceae bacterium | reverse complement strand
CCGCCCTCCATCAGGGCCAGGCGCTTTTCCAGGACGTCCGTGGTGGGGTTGGTGATCCGGGTGTAGATGTTGCCCGTGTCCTCCGGGGCGAAGTCCTCGGGGCGCAGGCCCTCCTGGTCCAGATTGAGCCGGGGGGCCCAGACCTCGGGCTTGAGCTCGAAGAGCTCGGACGCGTCCTGGGCGCTCTGAAAGACGTAGCTGCTGGTCTGATAGATGGGCACTGTTCGGCTCCGGGTGGCGGGATCGGGGATCTGTCCGCCATGCAGGGCCAGGGTGTCCGGTCTCCAGGGCATAGGGCATCTCCTTCGCGGTGTTGCGTCCATGAAACGTAACTATTTACCCCATCTATGCGTCCACGGGCACGGGGTTTTTTTCTGCCATAATGTCTCGGATTCGCTCGGAAAGGCGGCTGAATGCACGAAAAATGGGCTTGCAAAAGTTCTACTTCATTATTATGAGTTTAGCAAACCCCGCACGGTCCCGGGAAAGGAGGCAGGCACGGCGGTATGGTCGACTATTCGGAGCGCATTCAGGCTATCAGGGAACAGCTGGGCGAGGGGCTGTGCATCCTGGCTCACCACTACCAGAGCGACGAGGTGGTCCGTCACGCGGACGCGGTGGGAGACTCCCTGGAGCTCGCGCGCAGGGTCCCCTCCCTTGAGGCGGAACACATCGTGATGTGCGGGGTCTCCTTCATGGGCGAGACCGCGGCCGTGCTCGCCGGGCGGGGGCAGAAGGTCCATCTTCCGGATCCCGAGGCGGGCTGCACCCTGGCCGACCTGGCTCCGGCCCGGATGGTGGAGACCGTGCTGCGGGAGCTGAACCGGGACGGCGAGCCGGTAGTTCCCCTGGCCTACGTGAACACCTCCGCAGCGGTGAAGGCCCTTTGCGGCCGGTACAACGGATCCGTCTGCACCTCGGCCAATGCGGAGACCATGCTGCAGTGGGCCCTGGAGCAGGGCAGCGGCGTCCTTTTTCTGCCGGACAGGAACCTGGCCCTGAATACGGCCGATCGCCTGGGCATCCCGGAAAGCCGGCGCGATTTCCTCCTTGGCGCACACGGGGACGAGGCGGGGACCGTCTCCATCTGGCCCGGCATCTGTGATGTGCACACCGCCTTTCGGGCCGAGGAGATTCGCAAGGTCCGCGAGAGCGATCCCGGAGCCCAGGTCATGGTCCATCCGGAATGTCCCCCCGAGCTGGTCCGAATGGCGGACGCCAGCGGCTCCACATCCCAGATCATTGCCTACGCGGAGAAAAGCGTCCCGGGCAGCAGGATCCACGTGGGCACGGAGATCAATCTCGTCCGTCGTCTGCAGCGGCGCTTTGCCCCGGAAAAGGCGGTCCTGCCCCTACAGGCCTGCGACTGTCCCTTTATGGCGCGGATCACCGAAAAGCGTCTCGCCGAGTCCCTGGAGGGCATTTCCCGAGGCCGGGCCCCGGAGGTTGCGGTGGATCCCGAGCAGGCGCGATGGGCCCGGGAGGCCGTGGAGCGCATGCTCCGGGCCTGTGCCTGAAAATAAAGGGCGGGAAAGGGAAGACACGCCGATCTCCGCCTTGTCTTGCGGGACTGAATCTGGTAAGAGCACAGAAGCCGACACTATTTCATCAGCCGGATCAACCAAGGAAAATTGCGGGGCTGTGTATGTCTTTCCCCAAATCGGTTCCGGTGCTCATCCTCTGCGGGCTGGCCCTGCTCCTGATCGCCGTGCCGGCCCTGCCCCGCGCGAACATGACCGTAGTGCAGGATGAGGCCTTCCGGAACCCGCAGCGACCTCCCGCCGTGTTCAGGCACGATGAGCACAACGTTCAGGCCGGGATCTATGATTGCAGCGTGTGTCACCACGTCTACGAAGACGGAGAAAAAGTGGAATACGTTATGTCCGTGGGCCAGGAGTGTTCCGACTGCCACGGAGTGAATGCGGAGCTGGAGAGCTCCGTGCCCCTGAGGGAGGCGTATCACACGCAGTGTATCGGCTGTCACAGCGACAGGGGCCAAGGCCCCCTTTCCTGCGGTGAGTGTCATGTCAAAGAGTAAGCTCCTCCTTTTCCTTACCGTCCTTTTGGGCATCTTCGCCCTGCCGGACCAGGCCTTGGCCTGGGGTCCAGGGATACACCTCTATCTGGGGAACCACTTCCTCGCCAATCTGCACCTCCTCACCGCCTCCACAGCCCAGATCCTGCAGCACAACGGGTTCGCCTTCCTCTACGGCACCCTGAGCGCCGATGTCCTTGTGGGCAAGGGGAGGGAGCTCACTCCGAACCATTGCCACAGCTGGCACGCCGGGCTCCGCCTTCTGGACAGGGTGGAGTCTCCCCCGCTGCAGGCATACGCCCTGGGCTATTTGAGCCACCTGGCCGCGGATGTGGTGGCCCACAACTACTATGTTCCCAATATGCTCCAGCTGAACAGGAGACGGGGCCGAGTGGGCCACGTCTCCGTGGAGATGCGGGCCGATCGGCAGGTGAGCTACTCCAATCGGCAGCTTCGCCGAATCGTCCAGACCACCTGGAGGGAGGCGGACGAGCTCCTGCTGCGCACTCTGCGCCAGTCCAGGATGAGCTTTTCCCTGAAAAGGATGATCTACAAGGGCGGGCTGTCCCTGTCCAAATGGAACTCCCCGGACAGGAACAGGCTTGTGCACGGTCCGAGACCGCACTCCACGGAGGCCGAATACCTGGGGGACATGCTCGATCTGAGCAAGCAGGTGACCGCGGATTGCCTTGTCCGGACCGGCGATTCCAGCGTGGCGCAGTTCGATCCCATGGGCTTCGAGAACCTGGGGCTGGTCAAGAAGAACCGGACCGCGGTCTCGCTGGAGCAAAGCAGGAGGGAGATGGCCCTGTTCTTCGTCCCGGCGATGTGCCTTATGAGCCTGTGATCGTCGGCAGTAAGCAAAAAAAAGAGAAGACGCCTATGTACAGCGGAACACATTTGGAAAAGGTCCTTCGATCCGGGCACTTCGTCCTGACGGGCGAGCTGGGCCCGCCGCGGGGAACGAGCGTGGAGGCGGTGCAGAAGAAGGCTTCATACCTTAAAGGCTGCGTGGACGCAGTCAATATCACGGACAATCAGACCGGCATGGTGCGCATGTCCAGCTGGGCGACCTCCCTGATCGTCCAACAGGAAGGCCTCGAGCCCGTTTATCAGATGGTCTGCCGGGACCGGAACCGGCTGGCAATGCAGGCGGACATCCTGGGGGCCTCCGCCCTGGGCATCGGGAACATGCTCTGCCTTTCCGGCGACCACCAGCAGTTCGGGGATCACCCTCACGCCAAGGGTGTCTTCGATATCGACTCCATGCAGCTCATCTCCATGGTCAAGTCCATGCGGGACGAGGGGAAGTTCCAGGGCGGGGCGGACATCGAGGAGCCGCCGCCCATGTTCATCGGCGCCGCGGCCAACCCCTTTGCCGAGCCCCATGAATGGCGTGTTTACCGACTGGCCAAGAAGATCGATGCCGGGGTGGACTTCATCCAGACCCAGTGCGTGTTCAATATGCAGCGCATGCGGGAGTGGCTCAAGCAGGCCGAGGATATGGGCCTGACGGAGAGGGCGTATATCCTTCCCGGGATCACCCCCATGAAGAGCGTGGGTATGGCCAAGTTCATGCAGAGCAAGGTCCCGGGCATGGATGTGCCGGACGAGGTCATCGAGCGCCTGCGGGGAGTGCCCAAGAAGAGCCAGAAGGACGAGGGGATCAAAATCGCCGTGGAGCAGATGCAGGAGTTCAAGGAGATGAAGAGCGTGGCCGGAGTGCACCTCATGGCCATCGAATGGGAGCACAGGGTCCCCGAGATCGCGGAGGCCGCCGGTCTGCTGCCCAGGCCCGAGGTCTGATGGCCGCGGCTCTGTCAAGAGTCTCGTTTATTCGTCGCGCGGGAAACAACACGAAACGAAGCCAATGGAGAACGGACGCGCGAAGCTATGGCCAACACCCTGGACGAAGCACGTGAGCAGGACAAGAGGCTCATGGTACAGACCTATGCCCGCTATCCGCTGATGGTGACCCGGGCCCGGGACACGAAGCTCGTGGACGATGGGGGCGGGGAATACACCGATTTCCTGAGCGGGATCTCCGTATGCAACCTCGGACACAGCCACCCCGAGGTGGTGGAGGCGATCAAGGAGCAGGCGGATAAGCTGATCCACGTGAGCAACCTCTTCTACCAGAGCGAGCAGCTGGAGCTGGCCACGGCCCTCACGGAGACCTGCTCCCTGGATCGGGTCTTTTTCTGCAACTCCGGAGCCGAGGCCAACGAGTCGGCCTTCAAGCTGGCCAGGCGCTATATGCGTCATGTGCGGGAGAGCGAAGCCTACGAGATCATTACCCTGGAGGGGTCCTTCCACGGCCGCACCCTGGCCACATTGACCGCGACGGGCCAGAGCAAGGTCCAGGAGGGCTTCGAGCCCCTGCCCGAGGGGTTTCGGCAGGTCCCGCCGGAGGATCTGGCCGCGCTCCGGGAGGCGTTGTCGGAGCGAACCGCCGCGGTGATGCTCGAGGTGGTGCAGGGCGAGGGAGGGGTGCGTCCCCTGTCCCGTGACTACCTGCTCGGGGTGCAGGAGCTCTGCCGGGAAAGGGGCCTTCTGTTCATGGTGGACGAGGTCCAGACCGGCCTGGGCCGTACCGGGGCCATGTGGGCCCATCAGCACTTCGGGCTCTCTCCGGATGTGATCACCGTGGCCAAGGGGCTGGGCAACGGGCTCCCCGTGGGGGCCATGCTGGCCGGCAGCCGGGCCGCGGAGGGCTTCGGCCCGGGCAGCCACGCCGCCACCTTCGGAGGCAACCCCCTGGTCTGCCGGGCGGGCAGCAAGGTCCTGGAGATCCTGCAGCGCGACGACCTGTGCCGTCGCAATGGGGAAAAGCAGGACCTGGCCTTCCGCCTCTTCCGTGACCTGCAGAAGCGGTGGCCGGAAAGGATCCGGGAGTGCCGGGGCATGGGACTCATGCTGGGCATCGAGCTGACCCGCTCCGGCCAGGAGGTCTGGCAGGAGCTCCTGCGGCGCGGCTATGTCTGCAATCTGGTTCAGGGGACGACCCTGAGGCTGCTGCCCCCCTTCACCATCGCCGAGGAGGAGATCGAGGGCTTTGCCCGGGCCCTGGAGCTGGCCCTGGAGGCCACCGAAGGCAGCTGATCCGTCCTTCCTTGCGCCCGCGGGTGGGGCCGCCCGGGGACCCGGTCTTTTGCCGCCCCGGGGCGATCCGTGGATCACCTCGACTCCCCCGCTTTCTCCAGCCCGGTTGGCCCCGCCACGGTTGACCAACCGCGATACACCACATACTCCAAAAGGAACCGCCGACCATGTCCGAATGGGTCTACCGGTTGCAGTGCACTGTGCCCGAAGCGAGCCGAGAGGGGGTGGAATGCTTCCTCTGGGAGAACGTGAGCTGGGGGTGGGAGGAAAGCCCCGAGGACAGCGGCGAGGTGGCCGTGTACTGCGCCGAGCACGAGCAGGCCAGATCCCTTGCCGAGAGCCTGCGGCTGGCCTTCCCCGAGGTCCGCGCCGTGGTCCATAAGCAGGAGAGCCGGAAATGGCACGAGGTCTGGCGCGATTTCTTCCAGCCCGTGTCCGTAGCGGACACCTTCCTCATCCTGCCCTCCTGGGAGGATCCGCCCGTGGATCGGGACGGGCTGATCCCCTTGTTCATTTATCCGGAAATGGCCTTCGGCACGGGGCATCATCCCACCACCCGCCTCTGTCTGCAAGCCATCGCCGAGCTGTTGGCCGAGGGGGAGCTGCGGGCCGGACACCGCTGCCTCGATCTGGGCACGGGGTCGGGTATCCTGGGCATTGCCTGCGCCGCGACCGGGATGCGCACCTTGGGGGTGGACAACGACCGCGTCGCCCTTCACAATGCGCGCAGGAACAGGGACCTGAACGGGGTGCGGGACCGATTCCACCTGGCGGTGGGAGAGGTTGGCTGCCTTCCCCGGGAAGGGAGGTTCGATCTGGTTCTGGCCAACATTCTGGCCGAGCCCCTGCAGGAGATGGCCGAGGCCCTGGCCCGGACCCTTGCTCCCGGCGGCCGTCTCGTCCTGTCCGGGCTGCTCCACGGGCAGGAGGAGGAAGTGAGCCGCGCCTACGCCCGCACCGGGCTGCAGGGGCCTCGCGTGCTCCGCGAGCAGGAGTGGTCGGCCCTGATCTGGAGCAGGGAGTGATGTTTTTCGGCCTTGTACCCTCACCCGGAGAAACCCAAGGAGCCCCGATCCGCCATGCCCGCACTGGCCGACCTGCTCAATATGTACAACGCCATGCTGGACAGCCTGGGCCCCAGTCACTGGTGGCCCGGGGAGACGCCCTTCGAGGTCTGTGTGGGCGCGATCCTGACCCAGAATACCAATTGGAGCAATGTGGAGAAGGCGATCGCCAATTTGACCCGCAACGATCTGCTGGATCCGGTCCGGCTCTTCGAGACGGACGAGGACAGGCTGGCGGAGCTCATCCGCCCCGCGGGGTATTATAGGATCAAGGCCAGGCGGCTGCAGAACTTTCTCTACTTCCTGCGCGAGGAGGCGGGGTTCCATCTTCCCGCTCTGGAGAGCTGCGACACCGCCGAGCTGCGGCGCAAGCTCCTCACGGTGAAAGGCGTCGGGGCCGAGACCGCGGACAGCATGGTGCTCTATGCCTTCCACAAGCCGAGCTTCGTGGTCGATGCCTACACGGCGCGCATCCTCGGCAGGCACGGGATGGTCCGTGAGGACGTCGGATACGAGGAGCTGCGGGCCCTGTTCATGGAGCGGCTGCCGGAGGATGTCTCCGTGTATCAGGAGTACCACGCCCTGCTGGTCCGCACCGGAAAGAGGTGGTGCCGGAAGAAGTACGGTCTGTGCTCGGATTGTCCCCTGTTTCCCTTTTTCGCGGCGCAGAGCGGCTCGGTTTCGGAGGTTTCGGCGTGAGCCGTTTCGGCATGCCGGGCGGTCGCGGAA
>CAYFSD010000040.1:0-2660 GCA_964345705.1 uncultured Desulfohalobiaceae bacterium | reverse complement strand
TGTGGCCGCTGTTCGTCAAGAACCGGGAGGCGGGCCCGGGATGGGTGGAGGACCCGGGGCGCGTCCGCCGCAACTACGCCTGGCTGAGCTCGGTGTATTCCATGGCCCGGGATCGGCTGGCCTCCCTGAGGGCCGAGCAGGAAAAGCTCCAGTCCAACCTTAGGCGGCTGCACCGGGTGAAGCAGAGCGTCTCGAAGCAGCTGCGGCAGATCGAGGAAACCAAGGACAACCTGCTGAAGCAGAAAATTGCCTTCCTGGACAAGATTCAGGAGGTTCGGGCCGAGCGGCTGGCCAAGCGGGAACAGCTGGAGCGCGTCCGGGAAACCGTGGAGGAGCTGCGCTACCGGCTGAAGCACACAAAAAAACAGGATATCGCCAGGCTCAAGGGAGGGCTGCCCTGGCCCGCCGAGGGAAAAGTCGTGGATGCCGGCGAGGATGCCCGCAAGGGGCTAACCCTGTCCCTGGACAAGGGGGAGGGGGTGCGTGCCGTGGCCTGGGGCAAGGTGGTGTACAACGACAAGTTGCGGGGCTTCGGCCGTGTGGTTATTATTTTGCATAGTCAGAACTATTATTCCCTGTACGCCTATCTCCTCTCCGCAGGAGTGGAAATGGGGGAGCGGATCGAGCAGGGGGAGGTGATCGGCAAGGCGGGATTTCATCCCAGATTGAGCGGGCCGGGGTTGTATTTCGAGCTGCGGCGGGGCCAGCGTACCGTGGATCCCATGCCGTGGCTGGCGGACAGATCCGGTAGGGGATGACCGTCCGTGAATGGGATCTCAAGGCCTGGCCGGAGCGATTCATGGTGGAAACAAACAGGGAGAGGATTATGCGTATCGCCAACTGGGCGGGGATCGTCGCGCTCTTGTTTTGTCTGGCCGGGATGCCCAGTCCTTCCGGAGCCAGCGATGACTACGCCTCCTTGAAGCAGTTCAGTCATGTCCTGGACATGGTGGAAAAATCCTATGTGCAGGAAGTGGATCGGCAGGAGCTGATCCGTGGGGCGATTGAGGGCATGCTCAAAAATCTGGATCCCCACTCCGCCTATCTGGGCGAGGAGGCCTTCGAGCAGATGGAGGTGGAGACCAAGGGGGAGTTCACCGGGGTGGGCATCGAGATCACCATCCGGGAGGGAAGGCTGACCGTCGTCTCGCCCATCGAGGGGACCCCGGCCTATGAAGCCGGGCTCAAGGCGGGGGACGTGATCCTGGAAATCGACGGGGAGAGCGCGCGGGATATCACCATCATGGAGGCCGTGGACCGCATACGGGGCCCCGAGGGGACGGAAGTGGATCTCACCGTCCTGCACGAAAAGGCGGACCAGCCCGTGGCCATCACGGTGGAGCGCGACGTGATTCCCATGCACAGCGTGAAGGCGCACGATCTGGGATCGGGCTATCTCTACGCCAGGATCTCCAACTTCAACCAGAAGACGAGCAAGGACCTGCGCGAGGCCCTGGATCAGCGGAAAGAGTGGCGGGGCGTGGTGCTGGACCTGCGCAACAATCCGGGCGGGCTCCTGGAGCAGGCGGTGTCCGTGGCGGACATGTTCCTGGAAGGGGGCAAGATCGTGTACACCAAGGGCAGGGTGGATCGGGCCCAGATGAGCTTTTCCGCGGAATCCGAGGGAAGCGATGTCACAGCCCCCGTGGTCGTGCTGACCAACGCCGGAACGGCTTCCGCAGCCGAGATCGTGGCCGGGGCCCTGCAGGATCACAAGCGGGCCCTGGTGGTGGGCCAGCAGAGCTTCGGCAAGGGATCGGTGCAGACCATCATCCCCCTACAGAAGAGTACCGGGATCAAGCTCACCACGGCCCGGTATTACACTCCCGAGGGGAGCTCCATCCAGGCCCAGGGGATCATCCCGGATATCAGCGTTCCCTATCTGCAGACCGACGGGGAGAAAGACGGCGAGAGGCGCTCCGTGCTGCGCGAGCAGGACCTGGAGGGCCATCTCATTGGCCGGGATGAAGATTCGGAGGGCAAGGTGAAAAAGGACGAGGTCATCGAGCTGCTGCGCGGAGACAATCAGCTCCGCGTGGCTTATGAGCTGGTCAAGAGCCTGCCCCGGATCCAGGCCCTGCAATAGGAGATATCGGGTTCACGGCGTTCGTCTCTTCCGGCGAGCGGGGCGCTTATGGGAGTTGCCTCGCCCGTCGGGAGGATCGGGCTCCGGCGTTGCTCGGGCCCTTGAGGCACCCGCGCGGGAAAAATCGTGCGTAACTAGGCGAGCGGGATCGGAATTCGGCGTATGGGGAAACAGCAAGGCGGAAAGGGATCGGGTTCCGCGCGCAAGAAACAGACCTCGCGTAAGGCCCGTCGACCGGGGCTGCGCTTTATCCTTCTGGGCGCCGCTGTGTTTTTGACCGGTGCGAGCCTGCTCGCCGCGCTGAGCCTGCCGCACCGTGGACAGCTGGAACGGGCCCCAGTCTCCGGTGGTGAGCGGGCCCAGGAGACCCGGAAGGAGATTGCTTCCCGGGAGTCCCCGCCCGAACAAGAGTCATCGACTGTCTCCGATAAGGAGGTCGCTTCCCGGGAGTCCCCGCCCGAGCAAGAAGGATCGACTGTCTCCGATGCGGGAGACATGGAGTACGAGGAGCAGGGCGATCCCTTCTCCCAGGCGGTGGAGCAGGTGGACCTGGCCCTGGTCCAGAGCCTGGCCA
>CAYFSD010000039.1:5949-9786 GCA_964345705.1 uncultured Desulfohalobiaceae bacterium | reverse complement strand
GTTGCTCCGTGAAGGTCCGCGCTGACTGGCGCATCGGGAATGAGCAAAATGGAAGGAGGGTCGGTTTATGGCACAGCGCGAGCAGTGGGGCACCAGGCTCGGGTTCATTCTCGCGGCCGTGGGCTCCGCCATAGGACTGGGGAATATCTGGCGCTTCCCCTACATGGCCTTCGACAACGGGGGCGGCGCCTTTCTGCTCCCGTATTTCTTCGCCCTGATCACCGCGGGGATTCCCATCATCATCATGGAGTTCGGGCTGGGGCACCGCTTCAAGGGCTCCGCGCCCATGACCTTCGCCAAGGCGGTCAAGAAATGGGAGTGGCTCGGCTGGTGGCAGGTCCTGGTGTCCTTTATCATCTCCATCTATTATGTGGTGGTGATCGGCTGGGCCCTGAACTACACCATCATGTCCGTGAACCTGGGCTGGGGAGAGGATCCCAGCGGCTTCTTCTTCGGCGAGTTCCTGGGGCTCACCTCGAGCCCGCTCACCCTGGGCGGCATCGTCTGGCCCATCTTCTTCGCCTCCCTGGTGATCTGGTTCGTTACCTGGCTCGTTCTCTACACCGGGGTGCGCAAGGGGATCGAGGTGGCGAACAAGATCTTCATGCCCGTGCTTTTCGTCCTGCTGCTCATCATGCTGGCGCGCGCGGTCACGCTGGAGGGAGCCATCGAGGGGCTGCAGTGGCTCTTCCGGCCGGACTTCGGGGCCATCATGGATTACACGGTCTGGACCAATGCCTACGGTCAGATCTTCTTCACCCTGAGCATCTGCTTCGCCATTATGATCACCTATTCCAGCTACCTCCCGGAAAAGTCGGACATCAACAATAACGGCATGATGGCGGCCTTCATCAACTGCGGCTTCAGCATGCTCGCCGGAATCATGGTCTTCGGCGTGCTGGGCTACATGGCGGCCGAACAGGGAGTGGAAATCAAGGAGGTAGTCGACTCCGGGGTGGGGCTCGCCTTCGTGACCATTCCCAAGGCGATCAATCTCCTCCCGGCCTCGGAGTTTTTCGGCTTCCTCTTCTTCCTTTCCCTGGTCTTTGCCGGGCTCTCCTCCATGATCTCCATTTCCGAGGCCTGCTGCTCCGGCTTGATGGATAAGTTCGGCTGGGGCCGCAAGGGCACGGCCACGGGCCTCGTCGTGGTGGGCTTCCTGGCCAGCCTGGTCTTCATGACCAACGGCGGCCTGCTGGTCCTGGACATTGTGGACCACTTCATCAACAACTTCGGCATCGTCCTGGCTGGGCTGGTTGAGGTGATCCTCATCTCCTGGTTCTTCAACCTGAGCTCGCTCAGGGAGCACATCAACCGCCTCTCCGACTTCCGCGTCGGCGCTTGGTGGTCCTTCTGCCTCAAGGTGGTGACCCCGATCGTGCTCGGATACATGGCCATCGCCAACCTGATTGGGGACATCACCACGGCCTACGGGGGCTATCCCATGACCGCCCTGGTGCTCTTCGGCTGGTGCGCCGTGATCCTGGTGATTGTCCTGGGCGTGGTCATTCAGGCCACCAAGAGCGCCTGGGAGAACGAGGAGTAGCCGAAGCGATTCGAGGAAACAAAGGCCCGGCGAATTGCCGGCCACGACGACGAGGAGAAGGCCTATGACCGGAGGAGCCATACTAATGATGCTGATCGGGCTCGGCGTGACCTGGGGCGGAGCGGCTATATGCGTGGCCATTGCCCTGAGCCGGCGCTCGATCTGATGCACGGACTGGACTCGGTGTGATGCAAGGGTGCCGCTTCCGGGCGGCGCCCTTGTTTTGTTTGTGCGCCCGGAGCAGGATTTTCCGGGCTGGACAAGGGACAAGGGGCAGCATATACTGTTCTTTTTGATCCCGGAGCATCGGCGCATAAGGAGAGGGTATGAACATCTGCATCGTGGGGACCGGGTACGTGGGCCTGGTCACCGCCGCCTGTTTCGCGGAGACGGGAAACAGGGTCGCCTGCGTGGATATCAATGAAGAAGTGGTGCGGGAGCTCAGCCAGGGCAGGGTCCATATCTATGAGCCCGGCCTGGAGGGGCTGGTGCAGGAGAACCTGCAGGCTGGGCGCCTGCGATTCACCACCAGCCTGGAGTCGGGGCAGGAGGGCGCCCATTTCATCTTCATCTGCGTGGGCACCCCCTCCTCCGAGGACGGCAGGTGCGATATGACTTCCGTGGAGCAGGTGGCCCGGGAGATCGGGCGCACCATCCGCGAGGAGAAGATCGTGGTCAACAAGTCCACCGTTCCCGTGGGCACCGTGGATCGGGTGCGCTCCATTGTCGGCGAGGAGCTGGGACGCCGCGGGCTGGAGCTCAACTTCGACGTGGTCTCCAATCCGGAGTTTCTGAAGGAGGGGGACGCGGTGAACGACTTCCTCAAGCCGGACCGGGTCATCGTGGGCACGGACAACCGGGACACCGCGGAGATGCTGGAGACCCTCTACGCCCCCTTCGCTCGAAGCAAGGATAAGCTTCTGGTCATGAGTCCCCGCAGCGCGGAGATGAGCAAGTACACCGCCAACTGCATGCTGGCAACCAAGATTTCCTTCATCAACGAGATCGCCAATATCTGCGAGC
Source organism: uncultured Desulfohalobiaceae bacterium (assembly GCA_964345705.1). Lineage (GTDB taxonomy): Bacteria > Desulfobacterota > Desulfovibrionia > Desulfovibrionales > Desulfothermaceae > JAIPDU01. Next base: position 7,217 of record CAYFSD010000039.1, on the reverse strand, counting down.
AGGTGGGCGCGGATGTGAGCGAGGTGCGCCAGGGGATCGGATCCGATCCCCGTATCGGGTATCAGTTCATCTATCCCGGTGCGGGGTACGGGGGGTCCTGTTTCCCCAAGGACGTGCGCGCCCTGATCCGCACTTCCGAGGAGCACGGCTATTCCCCCCGCGTCCTTTCCAGCGTGGACCAGGTCAACGAGCGTCAGAAGCTTTTGATGGCGCAGAAGATCGAGGACTACTTCGCGGACAAGGGGGGTGTCGCGGACAAGACCCTGGCGGTCTGGGGGCTGGCCTTCAAGGCCAATACGGACGACATCCGGGAGGCTTCGTCCCTGGTCCTCATCGATCACCTGAGCCGCAAGGGCATGCGCATCCGGGCCTTCGACCCCAGGGCCGGGGAGCGGGCGGCCCAATACTTCGCGGAGAATAAAAAGGTGAGCATCGAGGGAAGCGAATACGACGCCCTGGAGGGGGCTCACGCCCTGGCAGTGGTCACGGAGTGGCGCCAGTTCCGCAACCCCGATTTTTCGACCATGCGGGAGAAGATGAGCCATCCAGCGCTCTTTGACGGCCGGAATCTCTATTCCCCAGCTTATGTGCGCAAGATGGGCTTTTCCTACGCGGGAATCGGGAAGTAGGGCAAAGATCTCAGATTCAAGGGCCAAGGACCCTGATTACGCATTGCTTTCGGGTCCGGACAGCAAAAGGCCCCGCGTGAGCGGGGCCTTTCTGCGCAGAGGCAAGGTTAAGGAGGCTAGCGGTCCAGATTTCCCATGCAGCTTCTGATCTGCAGCTCCTGCAACACGGCCCGCTCGTATTCCACATTGTACGCGGGCATGCCTTGGACGTCGGCGCTCAGCTTTTCTTCCATATACTGCGTTTCTTCCCAGAAATCGAGCAGATCCTTGGTGGACAGGGACCGGATTTGATCGGCCACGTTGACATTGACAAAGTAGGGAAAAAATTGGGCCATTAACCAATTTCCTCCTTCAGGTTAGAGCGTTGTCACTTCTCTGCGGGGCGGACGCAGAACCGGAGAGGGTGGCGTGTCCGAGCTCGTTTGGTTGCCGTGCTTCCGGCTGCGACGGAACCCCGCGGGGCTCGGCTCCACCCTGCGGGTTCTGTTTATTATGGATGATTCACCCCGTTTTGGCAATCTCTTTTTCCAGGGCCCAGCCAACCGGCTTTCAGCCTGTTTGCGGGGGGCGCGTCCGAAAAATGGGACCTATTCATCGCTTTGTTGATCCGTCCATCGGCGCTGGGTTTTCCCAGTCCCC
>CAYFSD010000039.1:0-5849 GCA_964345705.1 uncultured Desulfohalobiaceae bacterium | reverse complement strand
GACCTATTCATCGCTTTGTTGATCCGTCCATCGGCGCTGGGTTTTCCCAGTCCCCTCAACTCTGAACCGTGAACCGTGAACCGTGAACCGTGAACGGGGAACGCAGAACCCGGAACCTAGAACCCAAAACGCAGAACGCAGAACGCAGAACGCAGAACGCAGAACGGGGAACGCGCAACCCGGAAAGGGCTTGACGCCTCGGGCCGGCCCTGCAAAGAATCGGGGCCTCGGCGTCTTCGAGCCCGATGCCTTTCCGGGGGACATAATGAGTGTTCCCCCTTCAGTCCTTTATCCGCAGCAAGCAAGGGAATGCCAGTGTCTATACCCTCCGAGATCCGGCGGATGTTCAGGGGAGCCTCCAGGGAGTCGCTGTCCGTGTACAAGAGCGGGCCGGGGAGCCAGTGCCTCTTGGCCAAGAACGCCCTGGACCACGGGAGAAGCGTGGTGCTGGTGCTCCCGGAGGCCCGCTATCTGCGGGAGATCGCCTCCCTGATAACCCTGACGGAGCAGGACAGGGAAAGCGCCTCCTTCTGGGACAGGCAGTGGGTGGTGCTGCCTCCCTTTTCGGCGAACGGCGAAAGCCCGGCCGAGGAGTGGGCCGCGAGATGGGCCGGTCTGTTCCAGCTCAAGGAGGGAGGCGGTCCCAAGGGCGTGGTCCTCACCCTGGACAGCTTCCTGGCCTATTGGCCGCCCAGGCGGATCCTGGATCGGGAATTCCTCTTTCTCATGCAGGGGGAGGAGTGCCCCCCGGAAGAGGTCATGGAGAAGTGCATCGCCTGGGGGTACGAGCGGGTCTCCATGACGGGCCGGGTGGGCCAGTTCTCCGCTCGCGGAGACATCCTGGACGTTTTTCCCCCTGGATACGATCTCCCGCTTCGCCTGGAGTACTTCGGGGACACCCTGGAGAGCATCCGCCTCTTTCAGCCCATGAGCCAGCGCTCCAGCGGCAAGTTGAGCGAGGCCGTGCTCCTGCCGGTCGCTCCGGCGCTGTTGGATACGGACTCCGTGGGCCGGGCTGAGCAGGTCTGGGAGCATCTGTGGACCACGGGCCGCCTCAGCAAAACGGCCAGGTCCGCGCTCAAGGAGGGGGTGCTCGGCGGTGAGGCCAGCATCCCTCCCGGGCTCTTCTATCCAGATCCCGCCACCATCGCGGACTGGCTCCCCGGGGATGCGCTCACCTTCCTGGTCAATCCGGGACGGGTGCGTTCCGCCCTGGAGGAGACGGAGACCACCTGGACGGAGCGCGAGGAGGACGAGGCGGAACAGCGCGGCTGGCAGCAGCCCCTGGATTGCCTCATGCAGTCCCGGACCAGGGCGCGGCAGGACCTTCTCTCCGGCCAGCAGCTCCTTTTCGAGGAGCTGCCCATCGGGGACCGGGGCAGGGGGCTGGAGCTCCCGGAGAAGCGTTACGACAGCTTTCGCGAGATTTTCTGGCAGCCCGAGGAGCGCAAGCGCCCCCTGTCCGCGCTCACCGGGGCGCTCAAGCAGTGGCGCGAGACCAAGCACCAGGTCCTGCTCCTCTTCCACAGCGAGAATTCCCGCAACCGGCTGTTCAAGTTCATGGAAGGGAGCGAGCTGACCTTCAAGACCCGCTATGCATCGGGCCAATCCGGCCTCTACGCCCTGATCTCCGATTTCCGCGCCGGTTTGGACCTGTCCTGGAACCAGTCCCTCATCCTCTCCGAGGATCTGCTGCAGCCCTCGGGCCGCAAGGAGGGGCCCCGGCGCAAGCAGGACAGGGAGTTCCAGGGCCTGGAGCGGATCGAGGAGATCCAGCCCGAGGATCTTCTGGTGCACCGGGATTACGGGGTGGGGCAGTACGCCGGACTGACCCGGATGCAGGTGGGCTCCGCGGGCAACGATTATCTGGTTCTCCTCTATTCCGGGGGAGATAAGCTCTACGTCCCCGTGGACCGGATGAACCTGGTGCAGAAGTACAAGGGCCCGGAGGGCGCGACTCCGGCCCTGGACAAGCTGGGCAGCAACAGATGGGCCAGGACCAAGGAGCGGGTGCGCAAGGCCCTGGAAACCGTGGCCCAGGACCTGGTTCAGGTCTATGCCTACCGCGCGGTGGCCAAGGGGTTCGAGTACCCCGGAGAAGACGAGCTGTACCGGGAGTTCGAGGCCACCTTTCCCTTCGAGGAGACCACGGACCAGGAGAAGGCCATCGCCGAGGTACAGAAGGACATGGAGAGCTCCGCTCCCATGGACCGGCTGGTGTGCGGGGACGCCGGGTTCGGCAAGACCGAGGTGGCCATGCGGGCCGCCTTCAAGGCGGTCTCCGCGGGCAAGCAGGTGGCCCTGATGTGTCCGACAACGGTGCTCGCGGATCAGCACTACCAGAATTTCAAGAGCCGGATGGAGGACTTTTCCGTTCGGGTTGCCCTGGTGAGCCGATTCGTGCCGGCGAAGCAGCAGAAGGAGATCCTTCGCGCCGCTTCGCGGGGAGAGATCGACATCCTCATCGGCACACACCGGCTGCTGTCCGACGACGTGCATCTGCCGCGGATCAGCCTGTTCATCCTGGACGAGGAGCAGCGCTTCGGCGTGCGGCACAAGGAAAAGCTGAAGAAACTGCGCAAGAACCTGGATGTCCTGGCTCTGACCGCCACCCCCATTCCCCGGACCCTTCAGCTCTCCGTGTCCGGGATACGCAATCTGAGCGTCATCGAGACCCCTCCCCAGGACCGCAAGCCGGTGCATACCTCCCTCATCGAGAGGGATCCGGAAGCGCTTCGGGCCATTTTGCGCACGGAGATGGATAGGGGTGGACAGGTTTTCTGGGTCTATAATAGGGTTCACGGGTTGCTCCGGGTCAAGGAGTTCGTCCAGTCCCTGGTCCCCGAGGCCCGGGTGGGCGTGGCCCACGGACAGATGCGCGAGCGCAGCCTCGAGGACTCCATGTACGCCTTCTGGCAGGGGGAGTACGACATCCTGGTGAGCACGGCGATCATCGAGTCCGGGCTCGACTTCCCCAGGGCCAACACGCTCATCGTGGATCAGGCCCAGATGTTCGGCCTGGGCCAGCTCTATCAGCTTCGCGGCCGGGTGGGCAGGGCCACGGAGCAGGCCTATGCCTATTTCGTGGTCCCCTCGGTGGACCACCTCCCCGCCTCAGCCAGGAAGCGTCTCCAGACCATCCTGGAGCTGGACTATCTCGGGGCCGGATTTCAGGTGGCCATGGAGGACATGCGTCTCCGCGGGGCGGGCAATATCCTGGGCGAGGCCCAGTCCGGCAATATCAGTAAGGTGGGGCTCGACCTCTTTCTGGACATGCTGGAGCAGGAGGTGAAGCGGGTCAAGGGCGACACCACGCTCCAGGAAACGGAGCCGGAGCTGAATATCGGCTTCGAGGCCAACATTCCTCCGGACTATATCCAGGAGGACAGGGAGCGCCTAAGTTATTACCGGGCCGTGTCTTCCTCCGGCAGCCGAGAGGAGCTGGAGCAGTGGCGGGAGGAGCTGCGGGATCGCTTCGGCTCGCCCCCGGAGCAGGTGGACAACCTCTTCGCTGTCCTGGGGCTGAAGCGGCAGCTGGCCAGGCTCCAGGTGGAAAAGGCCGAGCTTCTGGCCAACAGGGTGATCCTGACCTGGTCCCAGAACGCCCAGCCCGTAGCCTCGCAGCAGATGGTGCAGTGGGTCCAGCGCCACCAGGACCGGATGCGCTTCGAGCCCCCGGCCAAATTGGAGTTGCGTTTTGCGGGCGACTCGAGTATTGCGGAGGAAATCCGGCGGACCGAGGAAATGTTGAGCGAATTGGCAGACAGCGCCAACGCCCCGGAGGAGCGGAGTGATACGACGCATTGAGCTTTGGGCCTTCTTGATGGCGGTTATTCTGCTTGTCTGTACCCAGCCCGGACAGGCGGAGACGGTGAACGAGATCGTGGCCGTGGTGAACGGGGAGGCGGTGACCCGCTACGAGCTGGACAACAGGATGCGGGACTCCTTCGAGACGCCCGTCGTGGGCCCGGAAGGGCTGCCGAAGAAGCAGGGTGAGGACGAACAGCGCCGGGTCCTCCGCTCCATGATCAACGAGATCCTTTTCCGCCAGGAGGCGGATCGGCTGGGGATCACTGTCTCCGACGAGCTGGCGCGCGACCGGCTGGAGCGGATCCGGCGGAGCAACGACATGAGCCGCGACGAGCTGGAGGCGTATCTTCAGGAGCGGGGCCGGGATCTGGAGCAGTTCAAGCGGATGATTCGCAGAAAGATCAAGGTCAATCGGCTGCTCAGCTCCATGGTCCGGCAAAAGGTCGTGGTCACCGAACAGGAGATGCGCAGATACTTTGAGGAGCACAGAAAGGAGCTCCTGGGCCCCCGGAAGGTCAAGCTCTCCCTGATCCTGACGGGGGAGGAAAAAGGGCTCAAGGCCCTGCGCGAGCGTATTCGGCAGGAAGAGCTGAGCTTCTCCGAGGCGGCCAAGCGTCATTCCCGGGGCCCCAATGCCGACGAGGGAGGCAATCTGGGGGAAATGAACACCAAGGACCTCAGCCGGAAAGTGCGGGACGTGGTACAGGGGCTCGAGCCCGGGAAGATGAGCCGGGTATTCCCCTTTCGCAACGGGTACGCCCTGGTTCGTCTGGACCAGGTGGGCTCCGGGGAAGAAGGGGACGCCTTTTCCCGGGTCCGGGACGAGGTGCGCAAGGAGGTCTACTCTAGGAAGGTGCGTCAGCGCTATCGGGATTATGTGGAAAAGCTGCGCTCCAAGGCGGTCATTGAAATCCGGCTTTGACATGAAGTATGCTACCTGTTCCCTGGGCCCGTCTGGCTCTAGGGAACACGGACAACAGGGACCCAAATGGCGGGGCGGATCGTCGTCTCCCTCCGCCCGAGCCGAAGGGAGCTTGCCATGACCCTGCAAGAAATCGGACAGACACTGAAAGAGGAGCGCGAGCGGCAGCAGGTCTCCCTGGAAGAAGCCTATTCCACGACCAAGATCGGCTTGGACATCCTCCGGGCCATTGAGGAGGCGGACCTGGAACAATTGCCGTATCATGTCTATACCCGGGGATTCATTCGGAACTACGCCGAGTTTCTCGGGCTCTCAGGCGCGGACATGGTGCGAGCCTTCGACGAGGCCATGCAGGAGGAAGAAGGGGCCCATTCCGAAAGGACTGGGAGGCACGCAGGCCATCAGAGCCGAGGGCAAGAGGGGCGCAAGGGCTCCGGGGCCTGGCGCTCCGTGGGGCTGATCCTGATCCTGGTCCTCCTTCTTGGGGGGCTGGTGTCCTATTTCTATCTTGCTCCCCCCTGGGAGAAGACGGAGAAATCGAGCGATCCCGCCGTAGCGGAGAACGCCACTGAGCAGCGGGAGATGAGGGAAAGCGGAGGCTCGGGAGAAGCGAGCCCCTCGGATGCAGGGAATGCTTCGGCCGGGACCGAAGAAAGCGATACAGAGAGCGCCACTTCTGGAAACGCGACTGAAGAGGAAACCGAGGGAGTCTCCCAGGCGGAGGTTAACCGGGCTGAGGTCAATGCGAGCGGCGTGGAGCAGGCAGCACAGCCCCCGGGGGGCGAGGACAACGCGACGGAGCCCGAGCGGAGCGCCCAAGCCGTGGCGGAGACCGGGGACAACCGCGTCCCGGAGGAGAGCGCCTCCGAGCAGCTTACACGCCACGAGCTCCGCGTTGTCGCTTCCGAGGCCTGTTGGATCAATATGGAGATGGAAGACGGCTCCCGCGATCTCTACCTCCAGCCCGGAGAGGAGACCACCATTCCCTTTCGGGGAACGGGAAGTGTTCTCTTGGGGAATGCGGGCGGCGTGACTCTTTACCTTGACGGCGAGGAGCTGGCCGTTCAGGCCGAATCCGGCGAGGTTCGGGAAATCGAGCTCCCCTGATCCGCAAGGC
>CAYFSD010000038.1:0-9800 GCA_964345705.1 uncultured Desulfohalobiaceae bacterium | reverse complement strand
CAGGCCGCAGACCACTTGGCTGGAGCCGACCCGCTCCCGTATCTCCCGAATCTGGGTATCGATGAAGGAGGCCATGCTCCAGGTGGGATGCAGGCCGGCCACTTCGAAGAGGAAATTGCGCAGGATCCTGTCCCCGTCCTCGGTATGGGCCACCTCGGGATGGAACTGCAGACAGTGGATCCCTCGTCCCGCGTCCTCCATGGCGGCCACGGCCACCTGGTCCGTGCGGGCGGTCACGGCGAATCCCTCCGGGGCCTCGAGCACGGTGTCCCCGTGGGACATCCAGACCTTGAGCCCGTCCCCCGAAGCGGCGACCCCGGTGAAAAGGGGGGTGTCCCGGAGGATCTCCAGATCCGCCCGTCCGTATTCCCGGCTCTCCGCGGGCTGGACCCTGGCCCCGCATTTGGAGGCCAACAGCTGCATCCCGTAGCATATGCCCAGGACCGGACACCCCAGGGCCAGGATGCCGTCGTCCAGCCCCGGGGACTCGAGATCGGAGACGCTCGCCGGACCGCCGGAAAGGATCACCGCGCTCGGAGCGAGCTCCCGGAGCCGCTCCGGGCCGATCCCGCAGGGATGAATCTCGGAGTAGACCCCGGCCTCGCGCACGCGCCTGGCGATGAGCTGGGTGTACTGCGACCCGAAGTCGAGAATGACTACTTTCTGTTGCTTCTGTGTCAAGGAGACGGCTCCTGTATTGCTAGCTTACTGTTTGGTAGGGCGTTCTAGATCCTTTCCTTGCTGCGTTGTTTCCAAACGGTCCGACTCGTATGCAGCCAACTGACAGTCATACGAGAACTTTCTTCGCGCCGCCACATGATCGCTTTCTACCCTCTGCCTGATAGGGAATATCAAACTGTCTATACAGGGGAGCTGCCGGGCCACAAGCTCGGAAACGAACGGCTATTTCGCGCCTGGGAAGCAGCACCCCGGCAAGGAACTTGGCTTCTCACGTCCGGATTCAAGTCTCATATCTTATTTTGTACACAAGGCAATGTTTGGACGAAGACTTGTCCATATCCGAGGCGCAAGAAATTTTGAAACCGCAGTGTATGCCTAATACATGAGGATTTCACAATTTCGCAGCAACGAAGGAGATGGGCAAGTATTCGTCCAAACAACTAGCTCATGTCCACCTGATAATTGGGCGCCTCCTTGGAAATGAGCACGTCGTGGACGTGGCTCTCCCTGTACCCGGCCTGGGAGATCTGGATGAAGCGGGACTTGTTCTGCAGCTCGGCGATATTCGCGCTGCCCACGTACCCCATTCCGGATCGCAGACCGCCCACCAGCTGATACAGGGTCTCCCGGACCTTGCCCTTGTAGGGGATGCGCCCCACGATCCCCTCCGGGACGTACTTCTCCAGATTCTCCTGGGAATAGCGGTCCTTGCTCCCATCCCGCATGGCGTCGATGGACCCCATTCCCCGGTAGATCTTGTAGCGCCGACCCTGATAGAGCACAGCCTCTCCCGGGCTCTCCTCGGTCCCGGCGAGCATGCTCCCCATCATCACCGAGTCCGCTCCCGCAGCGATGGCCTTGACCACGTCCCCGGAGAACTTCACGCCCCCGTCGGCGATGAGGCAGCTGTCCATCTCCCGGGCCGCCTGAATGCACTCCATGATCGCGGAAATCTGGGGAACCCCGACACCGGAGACCACTCTGGTGGTGCAGATGGAGCCCGGGCCGATCCCCACCTTGATGCTGTCCGCACCGGCCTGGAGCAGGGCCCGGCTCCCCTCGTAGGTGGCCACGTTCCCTGCGATGACCTGACAGTCGGGGAAGTTTTGCTTGATGAACTCCACCCCGCGGATCACGTTCTTGCTGTGCCCGTGGGCCGAATCCAGAACCAGGACGTCCGCCCCGAAATGGACCAGGGACTGGACCCGCTCCTCCATGTCCTCACCCACTCCGACGGCCGCGCCGACCCGCAGCCGACCCAGCTCGTCCTTGCAGGACTCGGGGTACTTCTTGATCTTCTCGATGTCCTTGATGGTGATCAGTCCCTGCAGCCTGCGCTCATCGTCCACCACCAGGAGCTTCTCGATCCGGTTCTGGTGCAGGACGCTCTTGGCCTGCTCCAGATCCGTTCCCGGGGCCACGGTGACCAGATTCTCCTGGGTCATGATCTCCGCCACGCGGGTCTGCATATCCCGAACGAACATCACGTCCCGATTGGTCACGATCCCGGCGACAACCCCTTCCTGGACCACCGGGAGGCCGGAAATCTTGTAGTGGGCCATGATCTCCAGGGCCTTGCCCACGCTGCAGTCCGGCTCGATGCTCACCGGATCCACGATCATCCCGCTCTCCGACTTCTTGACCTTCTCCACCTCCCGGCTCTGGGCCTGGACGCTCATGTTCTTGTGCACGATGCCGATACCGCCCTGGCGGGCGATGGCGATGGCCAGCTCCGCCTCGGTCACCGTGTCCATGGCCGCGCTAACCAAAGGAATATTCAGGCGAATATCGGGAGTGAGCCTGGTGCTCACATCCACCTCGTGCGGCAGCACCTCGGTATAGTCGGGCAAAAGCAAAACATCGTCGAAAGTCAGGGCAAACTTCTGCACTTTATCCATGATCGATACCTCCTTGAACGCCTTTCCGGCCCGTGTTCCGCTGGAAAAGAGGACTCTCCGGGCGGGAGTCGGCTATTGGGTGTTTCCGGATGATTGCGACAGCTCGCGTCTGGCCCTGTCCTTGAGCTCGGCGTCGGCGCCGTCCGCATCGAGCACCCGCCGAAAATGCCTCCTGCCCTGGTCCGGCTGCTGAAGAAAACGGCTCAAAAGCACCCCCAAATTGTAATGGGCATAGGCATTGTCCGGCTCCTGCTCCAGAACGCGCCGCAGCTCTTTGGCCGCGTCTTCGTAACGCTTTAGCCGATAGTAGCACATGGCCAGTCTCTGTCTGGGGGCGGTCCGGTCCGGAGTGACCCGAAGGACCCGCTCCCAGAACGTGGCCGCACGCTCATAGGACTGCATGGACATGAACAGGCGGGCCACCTCGGACAGGGCCTGGACATCCTGCGGATCCTCCTGGATCCGGCTCATCAGACTGGCAATCCGGTCCATGGCCTCCTGCGAGGGCCGCTCGGAGGCCTGCTGCTGTTGTCCGGGCCGTTCCCGCCGCTGTTCGGTGAGAAAGGGATGCTGCACCCTGAAGGCCAGGGAATACAAGAGCACGCACACCAGGCTGATCGCGGTGAGGACCAGGACCAGCTTCACGCCTTTACCCGTCGCCGCTGCCATCGCCTTCCTCCTTCAGCTCGAGCTGATGCAGCCTGAGCCTGAGCCGTCTGGTCTGAGCCGCCAAGAAGGCGATGTATCCGCACACGCCCAGCCACACCACCGCGTTTGCCGCAAGCAGCAGCTCCGTTCCCTCCATGCTGAAAACCTCGAGGATCTGGTTGTCCTTTTCCTGGGGCGGGATCACTGCCCGGCTTCCCCGCAGCCTTCGCCCCCATCCGGATCCCTCCCTGCAAAGGGGCAAGCGCGGCCCCATTGGCCTCTTCTCACTGCCTCCCCCAGAGAAGCGCGGCGAGCCGCTGCTTGAGCTCCAATTGCCTCGCGCGCACCCAGAACATGAGCCCGAAGAGCGCTCCCCAGGCCAGCAGGGAGATGGCCAGGGTGACGGCCATGGCTTCCGGCAGCCCGCCCTCGCGGCTGGCCACCACCGAGGGGTGCGCGCTGCGCCACATGCGCGCGGAGAGGAAGACGAGCGGGACGTCGAGGAAGGCCACGATCCCCAGAACAGCTGCGGCGGTCCGTATCCTGGCCTCCGCGGGATCGAGCTGACGCACCAGGAGATACCCGGAATAGACGAACCACATGACCAGGGCGGTGCTCAGCCTGGGATCCCAGGTCCACCAGGTGTTCCAGGAGGCCTTGGCCCAGGCCATGCCGGTCAAAAGGACCAGCCCGGAATACAGGACCCCGATTTCTCCCGCCGCTCCGGCCAGGAGGTGATCCCTCTCCCGTCCGCGCAGGAGATAGAGAGCGCTGAAGACGAAGACGAGGAAAAAGCAGACAAAGCCCCACCAGGCCAGGGCCACGTGGGTGTAGAAGATCTTCTGGATCAGGCCCATGGTGGCCTCCACCGGGGACCAGATCCAGATCGCGTACTGGCTCGCGAGCATGAGCAGGGCCGTGAGAGCGGCCGCCGCGAAAATCCTTCCCTGTGTCACAATCCAGATCCCGCCTCATTCGGCATAGACAAAGGGGAAAAGAATCAGGCCGGCACCGGCGAACACGGCGTCGAAGGCCAGGATCAGCCCGAACCAGGAGGAGAGCCCGGTGCTTTCCGTTCCCGGTCCCAGCAGCTCCGTGCCGATGTGGATCCCGGCCATGAGCAGGGGAACCTGCAGGGGGAAGAGAATCACGCTCAGCAGGGACTCCTTGGTGCTCAGGCCCTGCCCCAGGGCGCCGAAGAGGGACCCCAGCAGAATCAGGCCCGCGTCCACGGAAAGCAGCATCCCGATGCCCGCGGACCAGGAATTCATGGACCCGGCGCCCAGAAAAACGACCTCCGCCGGCAGGAACAAAAGCTGAAGCAGGAGCAGGAGCAGCCCGCCGGCCAGGGCCTTGCCCAGCCAAACGGACTGGGGCGGCACGGGGGCCAGCAGCAGCCCCTCCCGGGCCCGGCTTTCCTCCTCCAGCGAATAGAGCCCGTTAAAGATCAGCACCAGGCTGAAGCAGGTCGCGAGCCAGAAGACCGCGGCGATCCAGCTGGCCGGCACCCTGCTCCCGCTGCCGGCCAGGCTGAAGAGGAAGATGAGCAGCAGGCCGAGAAGGGCGGCCTGGACCAGACCCTGGCCCTTGAACAGCAGGAGCCCGATATCCTTTCTGGCGATCAGGCAGGCACCCGGTAGCATAGGGACCGGCTCAGCCCTGTTGTGTCCCGGCGACAGCGGCTTCCGGCCTCGCCGCGCCGAATGCTTGTCTTGTCCCGCCCTTCGGCCCGGAAAGACGCAGCGCCTTGTCCGCCAGGGCCATATCCCTATCCGGATCGTGGCTCACCCAGAGCACGGCGCGGTCGCCGCCCCGCAACTCGCGGATCAGCCCGTGAAGCACCTCGCGGGACGCTGTATCCAGGCCGGTGGACGGCTCGTCCAGCAGATAGAGCACGGGGGACAGGCACTGGATTCTGGCCAGGCTCAAGCGCTGCAGCATCCCCCGGGAAAAAAGGGCCACCGGCTCGTGCTGGACCCGTTCCAGCCCGAAACGGCGCAGGACCTCCTCCATACGCCCTCGATCCACGGGCTTCCCGTGCAGCCGGCACCAGAAGCGCAGATTCTGCCATGCGCTCAGCCCGGAATAGACGTGGGGCTGATGGCCCACGTACCCGATCTCTCCGGGAGCGGCGGCCACATGGAGCCGGCCCGCGCTGGGCCGGAGCAGCCCGGCCAGGATGCGCAGCAGGGTGGACTTGCCGCTGCCATTCTCTCCCAGGACCAGGACCACTTCCCCCGCCTGGACCCCGAAGTCCAGGTTGCGGAAGACGGGGCGGACCCCGAAGAACTTGGTCAAGCGCTCGGCCTCAACGAGCATGGCCGGGCCCCCTTCGCTGTGCGCGCAAGCCGAGCAGGCCGAGCAGGCACATGACCGTGCCGCCGATCCAGATCCAGTTGACCAGGGGCATGACCTGGGCCTTGACCCGCACCACTTCGTCCTGGTTGACCCCCAGGAGGGTGACGTAGATCTCGTCCCCGAGACTCGGCAGCACCGAGGCCTCGGCGAAGGGCTGCCTGAAGTTTTTGTATTGCCTCCGCTCCGGACGAAGGAGGCCGAGCTGCCCTTCCTCGCCGGAGACCCGGATCTTTGCCACGGACGCGATCATGCCCGAACGGCGCTCCCGGGAGACCCCTTCGAAGGTCAGGGTGTAGCCCTGGATGCTGAAGCTGTCCCCTTGGCTCAGGATGGCCTCGGTGGAGGCCTGGAACGGTCCGGATACGGCCACGCCCAGGGCGAGGAGGCACAATCCCAGATGCACGCCCCAGGTGCCCCATGTCCCGCGCTTGCGCACCGCGGCCCGGTTCTGCCAGAGATAGAGCGCCACGGAGACAAAGGAACAAAGGATCGCCGCGATGGCCAGCAAAGGCAGGGCCTGACGCAGCCCGGCCGCCCAGAGCGCCGCGAGCAGCCCGAGAAAGAGGCCGGGCAGAAAGAGAGTCCGGAATCGATCCAGGCGGGAACGGGTCCAGTCCAGGCCGGGACACAGCGCGAGCAGCACAAAGACCACTCCGAACAGGGGCAGGCAGGCCCGGTTATAGAATCCCTGATCCACGCCCACGGAGCTGTCGAGCACGATCCCGCTCAGGGCCGGGAGCATGGTGGCCGCCCCGATCACCAGGGTCAGCGCGAGCATGAGCCAGGTGAGAAGCACCACAAAGCCCTGCCTGCTGAAGAGATCCCCCAGCTTGGCGCTTCCCTGGGACCGAGTGACGGCCGCAACCGCGATGATCAGCGCCAGGGAGCCCAGGAGCATTCCGAGCAGGGGCATCCCCGTGGCGTTTTTCCCAAAGGTGTGCAGGGAATCGAGCACCCCGCTCCGGGTGAGGAAGGTGGCGAAGAAGCACAGAACCAGAGTGGCTCCGGCCAGGAGGATATTGCTCCGGCCCAGGGCGGAAAAGCGCCGTCCCAGCAGCGAGGTGTGCAGAAATGCCGTCGCCGCGAGCCAGGGCAGCAGGGAGGCGTTCTCCACCGGATCCCAGGCCCAGTACCCGCCCCAACCCAGCTCCATGTAGGACCACCAGGCCCCGATGACGATCCCGGCCGTGAGGAAGACCCAGGCCAGGAGGAAGGCGTTGCGCACACCCCGCAGCCAGGGATAGCCCTCTCCGGCAAGGCCCGCGGCAAGGGCGGTGCAGGCCGGAACGGTGAATCCCGCGTATCCTAGGAAAAGAATCGGCGGATGGAAAATCATCCCCGGATTCTGCAGCAGGGGATTGAGCCCCGTGCCCTGGGAGGGAGCCGGTGAGAGCAGGAGAAAGGGGTTGCTCACAGTGGTCAAAAGCAAGATAAACACCGCTTCCACAAGGAAAAAGAACATCCAGTACGCGGTCCCGGTCCCATCCGGCATCCTTTTGTACCCCGGCTGCAGGATCCAGACCGTACCCATGGCGGCGATGGCCAGGGCCCAGAAGAGGAAGGACCCCTCCTGCCCCGCCCAGAAGGCGCTGAAGGAATAGTACCAGGCCATCGTGGTGTCGGTATGGTCATGGACATAGGCCAGGGAAAAGTCGTGGGAGACAAGAGCGGCGAAGAGCACGGCGCTCGCGATCGCGAGCAGGGCCAAGATCACGACCTGGCACCGCTCCATCCATACCGCGGGAGCCGTGCTTTCCCGCCAGAGTCGGGCCAGGGCATAGGCCGCTCCGCCCAGGGCCGCGAACAGGGCAAGAAGCAGGGAAAAATAGGCGAGTACTGCCATTCGTCACATCCAGCGCGCCAAAGGGGTTACTCGGACTTGCTTTCGTACTTGGAGGGGCATTTGGTCATCAGGGAGTGGGCGGAGAAGACGTGGCCGTTCTGCACCATGCTGCCCTCGACGATGACTTCGGTTCCCGGATCCAGGCTGTCCGGGAGGACGCCGCTGTACTCCACGCGGAGCGTCTCCTGCGGATTCTCCTTGTCCGCGAGGCGGATCACGGCCTCCTCCTCGCCGCCGGTGGCGTTCTTCAGGCCGTCGGGGGCGACCGTGCCGAAGACCCTGGCCTTCTGAACCTGATGGGGGGCCTTGGCCAGGGCCTCGGACACATTGAGGAAATACATGTTGCTCTGACGGACGCCGCTCAGGACCAGGTACCCCAGTCCCAGACACAAGAGCCCCAGGGCGGCGATGTAGAGTGCCTTCTGCCTGCCTCTCGACGTCATCCGTGCCCCGCCTGTGGTGATGGTTTCATCAGTTCTTCGCATGCAGCCCCGGATCCGCGTCCCTTGCGTCAGCCCCCCTGCTTGTTCCGCAGGAGCTCCTGCTTCTTGTCCAGGGCCAGTTGCCGCATGTCCGCGACCTGATCGGTCTCGTCCATGATCTCCTTGCCCACGATCTCCTCCAGGATGTCCTCCAGGGAGATAATCCCGGCAAGGCCGCCGTATTCGTCCAGCACCACGGCCAGATGGATTCGGGACTCCAAAAATTTGACTAAAACGCGATCCAAGGTCAAGCTCTCCAGGACGAAATGGACCGGTTTCATCATCTGCTGCAGGGTCAGATCCCTTTTCCCTTCCGCCAGGGCCTCCAGTACCTCGCGCCGGTAAACGATGCCCACGACCTCTTCCGGATCCTCTCCCGCATAGACCGGGACCCGGCTGTAGGGCCAGACGTGCTGCCCGTCCCACACGTCGCAGACCCGTTCCTCCGCGGCCAGGGAAAAGATGACCGTCCGCGGGGTCATCACCTCCTGCACGGTCCGATCGTCCAGGGCCAGGATGTTCTTGATGCTCAGCTCCTCGAACCGCTTCAGCTCACCGCTTTTTCGGGTCAGGCTCACCAGGGCCAGGACATCCTCTTCGCTGGCGTCGGGCCCCATCTTGTTCTTGCCCAGGAGATTGACCAGCAGGCCAATGGACTTGATGGCCGGATAGAAGGCGAGAACCATGTATTTCAGGGGATAGGCCAGGATGTGGGAGAAGGGCCGGTTATACAGGACCCCGACGGTCTTGGGAATGATCTCGGAGAAGATGAGAATGGCCAGGGTGAAGATCAGGGAAAAGGCGAACATGGAGGATTCGCCGTAGATCTTCGCCGCGGCCGCCCCCGCCACGGCCGCCCCCGCGGTGTGGGCAGCGGTGTTCAGGGTCAGGATCGCGGTGATCGGCTCGTCCACCCTGCGGCGCAAAGCGTAGAGCACGTCCCCAATCCGCTTGCCTTCCCCGCGCAATTTTTCTATATAGCTCCAGGGGACGGAATAGAGCACGGCCTCGGCGAGGGAGCACAAAGCGGAAATGCCCAGGGCCAGTCCAAAGGAAAGGATCAGAGTGGTCATACGGCTCGCGGCTCACCTCGGGGAAACGGCTTGACGGATCGTCTCATGCAGAGCGCGCCCTCCGGGCGAGCCCCCGGAATCCGAAGGGATCGATGCGACACGGACCTCCTTCCGAAGGAAAAGGTCCGGGAGAAAGGACAAAGCTGCCGAAAAAAATGGAGAATCTCCCAGCGGCCGTGAATGCCAACCGAACGAAGGAAGGGTTGCGCTTCAGGGCCGCGGGCCGTTCCCTGTCGCCAAGCGGGGCGGCCCTGGCCGGCTGTCTATTTTGGCGCTCAATTTAGCAGACTCCTCGGCGGACTGCAATGCGCATCCGCGGCGCCGACCGGAATGGAGGCAGCGCAGAAGGAGACCCCGACCATGAGCCAGCTGCAAAACATCCTCCTCGACCGGGACGGCACTGTCATCCGGGACAGGCACTACCTCGGCAGCCCGGAGGACGTGGAGCTTCTGCCCGGGGCGGCGGAGTCCCTGCAGCGGATGATCCGGGCCGGGTTCCAGCTCTTTCTTCTGAGCAACCAGTCCGGCATCGGCAGGGGCTACTTTTCCGAATCCGACCTGGAGCGAGTTCACGCGGAGCTTGAGAGACAGCTCCTGTCCTACGGAGTCGCCTTCCGGGGCTGGCTGCACTGTCCCCACACCCCGCGCGAGGAGTGCGCCTGCCGCAAGCCGCGCACCGGGATGTGGCGCTCCCTGCAGCGACAATTCGGGCTCCGCGCCGAACAGAGCCTCGCCGTGGGGGACAAGATAACGGACGTGCTCTTCGGGAAGAACGCCGGACTGGGGGCAACGGCCCTGGTCCTGACCGGCCACGGGG
>CAYFSD010000037.1:4519-9989 GCA_964345705.1 uncultured Desulfohalobiaceae bacterium | reverse complement strand
CATGGAGAAAAACCAGGAGAATGCAGGGAATGGGACCTATTCAGAGCCGAAGGCCTGATGATTCAAAAAGCCCCGTGGCCATGGGCGGATCAATATGGTGAATAGTTACAATACGCGGAAGGACGCTCCGCGGACAGCGAAACGGAGGAGGGAAAGAGGAGGAGAAGGCGGTGATGATGGGAGCCGGGACCCGGAAGCGGGCCCCGGCTTAAATGGAATGGGAACTCTTAGCAGATTCCTGCACAAGTCCTTCTCGGCCAGGACGCCCTGCTAGGCCGCCTTTTCCAGGCTCACGGCACAGACCTTGTATTCCGGAATGCGCGCGATGGGGTCCGTGGCCGGGTTGGTCAGGACATTGGCGTTGCTCTCCACGAAGTGGAAGGACATGAACACGGTCCCCGGGCTGATGTCCTCGGTCACGTACGCCGCGGCCTCCACCTGGCCCCGCCTGGAGGCCACCCGGATCCTGTCCCCTGTGCGGACCCCGAGTGCGCGGGCATCCTCTGGGTGGATCTCCATCCAGCCCTCCGGGGCCTCGCGTTCCAGGGTAGGGGAGTTCCGGGTCATGGTTCCGGTGTGGTAGTGGGTGTAGATCCGTCCCGTGGTGAGCCAGAAGGGGTACTCCTGGTCCACGCACTCCGCGGGCCCCTGGTGCTCCACTGCGTGAAAGAGGCCCAGTCCCCGGGCGAAGCGCTCCTGGTGCAGGATCTTCGTTCCCGGGTGCTCCGTGTCCGGACAGGGCCATTGCAGGCCGTTGCCCTCCAGGCGTTGATAGGTGATCCCTCCGTAGGACGGAGTAAGGCGAGCGATCTCCTGCATGATCTCCTCTGGAGAGGAATAGCTCATGGAATAGCCCAGCCTGCCGGAGAGATCCTGGATGATCTCCCAGTCCTGCCTGGAATCCCCCACCGGCTCCACCGCCTTGCGGACACGCATCACTCGGCGCTCCGTGTTGGTGAAGGTGCCGTCCTTTTCCGCGAAGGACACCCCGGGCAAAACCACATGGGCCATCTGCGCGGTTTGGGTGAGGAAGATGTCCTGGACCACGAGGAAGCGGGCCTGCTGCAGGGCCTTGCCCACGTGATCCGCGTCCGGGTCGCTCATCACGGGGTTCTCTCCCAGGACGAAGAGCCCCTGGACACTGCCGTCCCCCAGGCCGGCCATCATGTCCGGAATGGTCAGCCCGGGCTTATCCGAGAGCTCCGCCTGCCAGGCGGAGGCGAACTTGCTGTTGGCCTCGGGGTTGGCCACCTGCTGGTATCCGGTGAAGACATTGGGCAGCCCGCCCATGTCGCAGGCACCCTGCACGTTGTTCTGGCCCCTGAGGGGATTGACCCCTGTGCCGGGCCGGCCCATGTTGCCGGTGAGCATGGCCAGGTTGGCCAGGGACTTGACGTTGTCCACCCCGGTGGTGTGCTGGGTGATGCCCATGCAGTAGAGGATGGAGGCGGCCTTCGCGCTCGCGTAGGTCTCCGCGATGCGCTCGATATCGGTGGCGGACACCCCGGTGATCTCCTCCACGGCAGAGGGGGAATACTCCTTGACCGTGTCCCTGAGGGCCTCGAATCCCTCGCAGCGATGGTCGATGAATTCCTGGTCCTGCCAGCCCCGCTCCAGGATGACGTGCATGATCCCGTTCAAGAGGGCCACGTCCGTGCCCAGCCGCTGCTGCACGTGGACGTCGGCGATGCGGGCGATATGGATCCGCCTGGGATCGGCCACAATGACCCGGGCCCCGTTTTCCTTCGCCCGGTAGACCCGGTCGGCGATAATGGGATGGGAGGAGGTGGTGTTGGACCCGGTGATGAAGATGCAGTCCGACTCCTCGATGTCCCCGATGGAGTTGGTCATCGCCCCGCTGCCGAAAGCCGTGGCCAGACCGGCCACAGTGGAGGAGTGTCAGAGCCGGGCGCAGTGATCGATGTTGTTCGTCCCCACCGCGGCCCGGGCGAGCTTTTGCAGCACGTAGTTCTCCTCGTTGGTCACCTTGGCCGAGGCGAGGAAGGCCAGGCTGTCCGGGCCGCTCTCCGAGCGGATCGTGCTCAGCTGGGAGGCGGTGTATTCCAGGGCCTCCTCCCAGGATACGGGAACGAGCTGGCCGTCCTTGCGTATGAGCGGAGAGGTGAGTCGCTTCTCGCTCTGGACGAACTCGTGGGCGTTCCAGCCCTTGATGCACAGCCGGCCCTGGTTCACCGGGCTGGTCTTGCAGGGGATGGTCCCCGTGAGGCGGCCGTCCACATTCTCCAGGTAAAAATTGCACCCGCATCCGCAGTAGGTGCAGGTGGTCAGAACGCTTGTGTATTCCATGCTTGCCTCGGTTCCGGGATGCTGTGTTGCCTGTTGTCCGCGCTATTGCGAGTCCGCGATCTGCAGCGGCGGTTTCTGCATCGTCTCCCCGGTGCGGTAGGAGAATTCCTCCTCCATGATCTGGCCCACCTTCTTGTACAGGGTGCGAAGGGGGATCTCCGCGGGGCAGGCCCGCTCACAGAGGCCGCAGTCGATGCATCTGCCGGCCATGTGGACCGCCCGCGTGAGGTGGAAGACCGGGTTCTCCGGGGGGAGGTTACGGGTCCGGATCAGATACTGGTCCTCCAGGCTGCATTCGCGGCAGAAGCAGACCGGGCAGATATCGCGGCAGCCGTAGCACTTGACGCACTTGTCGAATTCCTGCAGCCAGTAGCGCATGCGCTCGGAGGGCTCCAGCTCCTCGAGCCTGGCGACCGAGGCGAAGGCCACGGGGTCGGTCTTTTCCCCGGCAACCGGGTCCTTGGGGTAGGGGCGCTCGCATTCGCACTCCTCGGCCAGCTCCCTGGGGCAGGCGATGCCCACGGGAACCACCTTCTCCAGGTCCAGCTGGTTCCAGGCGGCCAGGGACTCCAGGGCCCGCTCGTCGCAGCCGCGCACCAGGATCCCCAGCTTGGCTCGGGGGTCCTTATTGGCCAGCGTGAGCAGGATCTTGGTCAGGGGATACCGCGCATCCCCGGCCCGCTCCCGGTCGCCCAGGGACATGCCCTCCAGGTCTCGGGGATCCTGAAAAAGATAGGGGGCCACATGGCCGCTTTGTTCCCTGAGCCCGAGAAAGCCCTGGATAGCTCCGGCTTCCAGGAGCTCTCGCACTTTGCTCTCTACCTGTTCGATCATGCTTGATCCGCGCTTCTGAATAGGGATTGATATTGCCCAGCCGCGGCGAGGGACGCCCTACGCCGCTGCCTCGATCTGCTCGGGCTTCATGGGGGACGGGCCCAGGTCCTTCAGGACCGAGATGAAGTCCTTGATTTCCGAAGCGAATTCAGCGGCCTCGGCGGAAGAGACCCAGGCGGTCCGCAACCGGCGCTCGTCCAGCCCGTAGAAGGACATGAGCTGCCCGAGGAAGCGGACGCGTTTCCGGGCGGAGTAATTACCGTACAGGTAATTGCAGTCCCCGATGTGTCAGCCGCCCACCAGGAGGCCGTCCACCCCCTCCTGAAAGGCGAGCAGCATGTGGTGCATGGAGACGCTGCCACTGCACATAACCCGCACAATGCGAATGTTGGCGGGATACTGGAACCGACTGACCCCGGCCAGGTCAGCAGCGGCGTAGGCTCACCAGGTGCAGAGGAAGCAAAGCACTTTGGGCTCGAAATCGGATTGGCTCATGGCGTATGGCTCCCGGATGACAGATGTCAGTTGACTGGTCAAAGAATGATGCAAAATGGCGGCGGAAGGATCGCCTTCTTGTCGCCTCCGTTTCAGAGTGTTTTTCTGCTTACTCCTCCGCCAGGGCCCGGATCTGGGAATAGAGCTGGTCCGGCTTGTACCCCCGGAGCTGGATGCTCTGCGAGGGACAGCTCGAGGCGCAGTTGCCGCAGCCCTTGCACAGGATCTCGTTCACCCGGCAGACGCCCAGCTGCGGGTCGTAGCTGATGGCCTGGTAGGGGCAGGTCTGGACGCAGCCCAGGCAGCCCACGCAGCTCTCCGGATCGATCTCCGCCACGATGGCGCTGGAGATGAGCTTCTCCTTGAACAGGATGGTCCCGATCCGGGCGGCGACCCCCATTCCCTGGGACCTGGCCTCCTCCACGGTGGCCGGATAGCGGGCCGAGCCGCAGACGAAGATGCCGTCCGCGGCGAAATCCAGGGGCCGCAGCTTGGCGTGGGCCTCGAGGAAGAAGGCGTTCTGGTCCGTGGGCACCCGCATCATCTGCGAGATCTGCCGCGCGTTGTCCCGGGCCACCAGGGGAGTGGACAGGACCGCCAGATCGAAGGGGATTTCCCGGTCCTCGCCCCGCAGGTGATCGTGGTAGGCGATGCTGTCCGATCGGACATCCACCCCCCGATCGGGGTCGTAGACGTGGAAGGCGATCCCCTTGCCCCGGGCATCCCAGAGCAGGCTCTCCTTCTCCGTGCCGTACATCTGCATGTCCCGGTAGAGGATGTGCACCTCCGTCTCCGGGCTCATCTCCTTGATCAGCAGGGCGTTCTTCACCCCGGTCAGGCAGCAGATGCGGGAGCAGTAGGGGCGCTCCTCGCAGCGCGCTCCGGCGCACTGCAGGATGGCCACGCGCTGCGGAGGGGTGAAGGAGCCCTCGACCAGGAGCCGTTCCAGCTCCATCTGGGTCAGCACCTTCTCCTGCCCGTAGCCGTATTCCCCGCTCGACGGGGTCCAGGGCACGGCTCCCGTGGCCACCACGATGCAGCCCGCGGTCTCCTGGATGGCCTGCCCCGAGGGAGGCTGGATGGTCAGCTGGTAGCTGCCGATGTAGCCCCCTACGTTGGTGACCTCGGACTCCAGGTGGAGGGTGATGTTCTGCTTTTCCTCAACGGAGCGCACCAGGTCCTCGACCCACTCCGCTGCGGGAGTCCCCTCCGGCCCGATCCGGTTCAGCGAGCGGAGCACACCGCCCAGGCGGGCCTCCTTCTCCACCAGGATCACCTCCATGCCCATGCCGGCCATGGCCTCCGCAGCGGACATCCCGGCCACTCCGCCCCCGATGACCACGGCCCGTCGCACCAGGGAGGACTCGATGTCCTGCTGGGGCTCCAGGAGGGTGCTCTTGGCCACGGCCATGCGCACCAGCTCCTTGGCCTTTTCCGTGGCCTTGTCCGTCTCCTGCATATGGACCCAGGAGCACTGGTCGCGGATGTTGACCATCTCGAAGAGATAGGGGTTCAGCCCGGCCTCGGCGCAGGAGGAGGCGAACAGGGGCTGGTGCGTGCGGGGGGAACAGGAGGCCACCACCACGCGATTCAGGTCGTGCTCCTTGATGGCGTTCTTGATCTCCAGCACTCCGGATTCGGAGCAGGTGTAGAGATTTTCCTTGGCAAAGGCCACGCCGGGCAGCGAGGCGACGTATTCCGTGACCGCGCCGCAGTCCAGATGGCCGGCGATGTTGGAGCCGCAGTCGCAGATGAAGACCCCCACCCGCGGCTCCTGCTGTTTGCTTTCCCGGTTTGCTTCGCTCATGGTGCCACCGATCGGTTAGGCGTTCCG
>CAYFSD010000037.1:0-4419 GCA_964345705.1 uncultured Desulfohalobiaceae bacterium | reverse complement strand
TCAGTGAATCAGTGAGTCAGTAGCTCAGTGAGTCAGTGGGGCAGTAGTTGTTGATCACTGTCTCCGACCTCGGACCTCCGATCTCCGACCTCCGAATCCGCGTTCCCCGTTCACCGTTTGGGACCTCAGGATGGGTGAGGCAACAGCGGACAGGGAAGGGTGCCTTGTTCCTCATGGGGCCGTCATCTGTCGTCCGTCTCCGTCTTCTGTCCTCTGGCGTCCGATCTCTGACCTCCGACCTCCGACCTCTGACCTCCGACTTCCGACCTCCGATCTCCGACCTCCGACCTCCGTCACCCGGTCTCCGTCACGATGCCTCTTCCACGACCTGTGGGGAGCCCTCCCTGTCCAGGCCGGTGAGGATCTGTACGGCGCGGGCGGCGGCGCTGGAGGCCTGGGCCACGGATTCCGGGATGTCCATGGGGCTGTTGGCGCAGCCGCAGACGAAGACCCCGGGCTTGGACGAATCCAGGGGATGGGAGTGTTGGGTCCGGAAGAAGCCGTACTGGTTCAGCTCCAGGCCCAGGGTCCCGGCCAGCTCGCTGATCCCGTTGTGCGGGGCGCAGGCGGTGGCCAGAATCACCAAGTCGAACTCCTCGCGCTTCACCTTCTGCTGGAGGGTGTCCTCATAGACCACTACCGGGTTGTCCCGCTTGCCGGAATCAATTTCCGCCACCCGGGCCCGGCGGTAAGTGATATTCGCGTTGTTCTGTCCGCGCAGCTTGTACTCCTCGAAACCCTTGCCCACAGCCCTGATATCCATGCCGAAGATGGTGGACTCGGTGCTCGGCTCGTGCTCGTGGGCGATGATGGCCTCCTTGATGGAGTGCATGCAGCAGTACCCGGAGCAGAAGGGATAGAAGCGAAGGTCCCGCGAGCCCACGCACTGGATGAAGGCGAGCTTCTTCGCGTCCTCGAACCCCTCGGCCCGGGCGCGCAGGCTTTCCAGACGCCGGCTGAGCGTCTGGTGCTCCTCGTATTTTCTGGCCCACTTGGCCAGCTCCTCGTCCCCGCCGAGCTCGCCCTGGAGGAATTCGCGGTGGACCTCGGCGGAGTCCCGTCCCTGGTCCTTTTCGTACTTATCCAGGGCCTTGCGCGCCTTGTTCTGTCGCTTTTCCAGGTCCGCGATCTCGTTCTTGATCGCCCGGTCCGAAGGCCGCTCCAGATGGCCGCTCGTTGGGCCGCTGGCGGAGAGCATGCGCTCGAACTCCATGGCGGTGACCACGTTGGGCAGGTCCTTGTAGCGGTATTCGGGGATGCGGGAGGGATCGAAGACCGTATATCCCGTGGCCGCGATGACCGCTCCCACCTGGCGCGTGAGGAGCTGGTCCGTCTGCTCGAAGTTGATCGCCTCCGCCTTGCAGGTCTTGGCGCAGACCCCGCATTTCTTGCCCTGCAATTGGCGGCAGTGCTCCGGGTCGATGGTGTGGGTGGAGGGAATGCCCTGGGCGAACCAGCTATAAATGGCCTTGCGCGTGGACAGCCCCTCGTCGAAGGCGTCTGTTACCGTTGTGGGGCACTTCTGGGTGCATTCCCCGCAACCCGTGCACTTGTCCTCGTCCACGTAGCGGGCCTTTTTGCGGATGGTGGCGGTGAAGTCGCCCGCCTCGCCCTCGAGGCTCTCCACCTCGCTGTAGGCCAAAAGCTCGATATTGGGATGCCGACCGACATCCAGCATCTTGGGCGAAAGGATTCAGATGGCGCAGTCGTTCGTGGGAAAGGTCTTGTCCAGCTGGGCCATCTTGCCCCCGATACTGGGCAGCCGCTCCACGAGATGGACCTGAAAGTTCATCTCCGCCAGGTCCAGCGCGGCCTGAATCCCGGCGATCCCTCCGCCGATGATGAGCACGTCCTTGTTCATGAGACTTCCTCGACGCACGGTTTGCCCCCTCGGTTCCGAGGGCGGCCTTCTTTTTTCTAAACCGCCCGACTCGTCTGGCGGGCCGGGGTGAGATTCGCCGGCCCCAGGGCCTCGACGGTCCGGGTGAACTCCTGGGCCACCTCCGCGAACCGGTTCGCCTCGGCAGAGGAGACCCAGGCCAGGCGGATCCGGTCCGGGGATATGCCCAGGGTTTCCACCAATTCCCGTGTCTGCTCGAACATCCGCTCCGCCTTCATATTACCGTCCAGGTAATGACAGTCCCCGATGTGTCACCCCGCGACAAGGACGCCGTCCGCGCCCTCCTCCAGGGCCTTGAGGATGAAGTTGTGGTTGACCTGGCCGGAGCACATGACACGGATGATGCGCAGGTTGGGCGGGTACTGGAACCGGCTCACGCCGGCCAGATCCGCCGCGGCATAGGCGCACCAGTTGCAGGCGAAGGCCACGATGTGGGGGCTGAACTCTTCGTTCATGATTCGTGTCCCCGGTGTTGGGCGTTTTTCTCAGTTCAGGGCCGCGTGCACCATGTTCAGGATGGTCTGTTCCTCGAAGTTGTATACCGATGCGGCCCCTGTGGGGCAGGCCACGGCACAGGCCCCGCAGCCCTTGCACATCGCCGCTCGGACCCTGGCCCGGTGGATTCCGGGCTCGATTTCCTCCACGGCGATGGCGTTGTAGGGGCAGGCCTGCTCGCACTCCCCGCAGCCGCGGCAGAGCTCTTCGTCCACCCGGCTGACCATGCCCTCCACGGTGTACTGTTCCCGGGAGAGGACGGTGGCCGCCCGGGAGGCCGCGGCCTGGGCCTGGGCGATGCTTTCCTCCACGGGCTTGGGATAGTGGGCCAGACCCGCAAGAAAGATCCCGTCCGTGGCGAACTCCACGGGCCGGAGCTTGGCGTGGGCCTCCATGAAGAAGTTGTCCTCGTTCAGCGGCAGCTTGTACATCTTGGCCAGGGGCTCCTCCCCGGCCCGGGTGATGGCGGAGGCCAGGATCACCAGGTCCGACTCCAGAACGAGCTCCCGCTGCAGGATGTGGTCCGTCACCCGCACGTCCAGCTTGTCTCCGGACTGCTCCACGGAGGGCTTGTTCTCCACATCATAGCGGATGAAAACCACCCCCTTGCGGCGCGCCTCGTGGTAGAGCTCTTCCCGCTGGCCGTAGGTCCGGATGTCGCGGTAGAGGATATAGACCTGGGTCTCGGGATTCATCTCCTTGAAGTGAAGCGCCGCCTTGATGCTGTGGGTGCAGCAGACCTTGGAGCAGTAGGGCCGCTCCGGCTCGCGGGAGCCCACGCACTGCACGAAGGTGACGCTGCCGGCCTGGGTGATCCGCGGGTCCTTCTCCGCGAAGGCCCGATCCAGCTCCAGATGGGTGAGCACGCGGTCGCTCTGGCCGTACCCGTATTCCTGGGGGGTGCGCTCCGAGGCCCCCACAGCGATGATCACCGCGCCGTGCTCCAGGTCCTTCTCCTGGCCGCCCTGGTTGACCCGGGTCTGAAAATTGCCCACGAATCCACCGGCCTCGACGATTTCCGCCCGGGTGAGCACCTCGATCTTCTCGTGGTTTCGCACCCGTTCGCTCATGGCCTCCACCCGCTCGGGGATGGCCTCGCCGCGACGGGTGCTGGTGAGGAGACGGGCATTGCCGCCGAGGTGGTCCTCTTTTTCCAGCAGGTAGGTGAAGAATCCCTGGTCCGCCAGCCCCAGAGCGGCAGTCATGCCCGCGGCCCCGCCGCCCACGACCAGGGCACGGCTGTCCACCGGGACCGTTGGCTGCGCCAGGGGCCGCAGGCCCCTGGCCCTGGTGACGGCCATTTCCACCAGATCCTTGGCCTTGTCCGTGGCCCGCTCCTTCTCCTTGCTGTGGACCCAGGAGCACTGGTTGCGGATGTTGGCCATCTCGAAGAGATACTTGTTCAGCCCCGCGTCCAGGAGGGTCTCCTGAAACAGGGCCTCGTGGGTCCGGGGGGTGCACGCGGCGACCACCACGCGGTTGAGGCCCTTCTCGGAGATGATCTGCTTCATCTGGTCCTGGGTGTCCTGGCTGCAGCTGAACAGGTTCTCCTGGACATAGGCCACGTCCGGCAGGGTGCGGGCGTGTTCCGCGACCCGGGGCACATCCACGATCCCGCCGATATTCACCCCGCAGTTGCAGACAAAGACCCCTATCCGCGGGGGCTCGCCCGAGACGTCACGCTCCTGGGGAAAAACCTTGTTCTGCGCCTCGCTTCCCCGGGCCTTGGCCAGCTCCACCTCCGCGCCACAGGCGGCGGCGCTGGCCTCCATGACCGAGGTGGGGATGTCCTTGGGCTCCTGCAGGGCCCCGCAGACGAAGACCCCGGGCCGGGAGGTCTGCACCGGGGAGAAGTCCCGGGTTCGGACCAGGTGATCCGCGTCCAGCTCCACCCCCAGGTCCTCGCTCAGCCGCCGGAACTCCGGTGTGGTCTCCATGCCCACGGAGAGGACCACCATGTCGAACTCTTCGGTCTGCAGCTCGCCGTCCTCGGTGAAGTAGGAGAGGTGGAGGTTCCTGGTTTC
>CAYFSD010000036.1:0-10287 GCA_964345705.1 uncultured Desulfohalobiaceae bacterium | reverse complement strand
AGAATGCCGGACGGGGACCTATTCAGAGCCGAAGGCCGGTTGATTCAAGGACCCCGTGCCCGTGGTCGGATCAAAGCGCTGAATAGTTACGTCTCACCTTCTATTAACTTGCTCGATCCAGAAAGCCTCATCGAATCAGGAAAATCAATTGGATTGCCATTTATACGCGTGATAAAAACAAGGAGATCGTTTCCTTAAAGCATCGACCCAGTCAGCCACAGGCAAGAATCGTTCTTACGGCCATGAACAGAGCCGGATATCCGGCAGGCCCGACAGTCCAACTTTTCTGTGCAGATGAGAATACGTCGCTTCCTTGCGGATAAAGTGTCCGGCACTACAGCTCACCTCAAAATAACGAGCCCCATCATGCAGGAGTTAACCATCCCTGGATTCGGCAGCTTGCGTCTGAAACATCTTGTTTTGGATTACAACGGGACTTTGGCCTGCGACGGTCATCCCCTCCCCGGAACACGCGAACGCGTGCATCAACTCTCGTTCAATCTAAATGTCTTCGTGATCACAGCGGATACATTTGGCCAGGTGGACCACATACTGGCGGATTGGGACTGCGGGCTCAGGATCCTCGCCACCGAAGATCAGGCCCAAGAAAAGCTAGCCTTTATCGAGGAGCTGGATCAGGGCGCCTGCGCCTGTCTGGGCAATGGCAGAAACGACCGGCTCATGCTTCAAGCAGCCGGGCTCGGAGTGGCAGTCATGCTCCAGGAAGGCGTTGCCCCCGAGGCCCTTCAAAACTCGGACATTATGGCTCCGGGAATTCTGCCGGCTCTGGACCTGTTGCTTCATCCCCAACGACTCAAGGCCTCTCTTCGCTCCTGAGTCGATCCTGCCTTTTTCGGAAAAGCGTAAACGACAGGGAAGATATCCATCATGTCCGCACTGCTTCATGATCCGGAGCTGTTCCATGACAAGCTGGACTCCCTGAGGAGGTTTGGAGGAAAGGCCGAGGACGCGGCCGAGCGCGCCTGGAGCATCATTCAAGAGCTGGCGAACAGAAGACATCTCACGCAACGGCTACGGAACAAGCTAACCCCCAGGGGGGAGGCCAGGATCGAGAAGGCGGGCAAATTCGACCTGGGAGACGGATATCGTCTCATCTTCGTCCGCAAGCAGGGCTATTTCATCTTCCTCTTCCTGGGATCCCACGATGAATGCGACACCTGGATCCACAACCATCGAGGGCTAAGGCTCGATCCGGACCGTTGTGAGCTCATAGCGCCCTCAAGGGAAGAAATGCCACCTGCACACCCCGATCCCGAAACAGAGCTCGAGCCCGACGAGGACACGGAGAGACCGCTACACGAGATCTACGACCAAGAGACGCTGCGGGAAATCTTCCCCGGAATATGTGGTTACAGGGAAGACCAGGATCCCAGCTGAGTCAAGCGAAACGGCTGGCGAAGGAGATTTTTGTCTTTGAAGAAGGTGGGGAAACAAGCCGGGTTCAAAGGGTTCCTCATGGAGTGAATGGATTCGAGCAGTATGTCAGCGCCATTTTCTGACCCCCCCTATCCCGCCTCTGTTTCCTTCTCTAAGGCGCGATTTTTTTGAGACGCAGCTCTTGGCTTCGAATTCCAGGCTATCCGGGCCCGACATTGGCCCTTCAAAGCCTGAATGAACTCCAGGCGGGAACGGACGGGATATTCAAAGCGTGTGGTAACGCATCCCAGTTCTTCGATACTGTGCGCATCGCTGCCCGCAAGGGGAGTCAAACCGAAGCACGGCAACCATTCGCGTGCCGTGCGGTTTTCTCCTAGCGTATTGCGACCGTTTAGCCCTTCCGCATACAGGCAGAGTTCGCTCTCAAGCACCCATGAGGCAGTGCTGCGACCGGCTCGAAAGGGATGAGCAGCCACTGTCACACCACCTGTTTCCCGGACGTAGCGCAGGAGCTGTATTGCATCGAGCCCCCGTGGCAAATCCTCATAAGGTCCAAAAAGCAGAAAATCCCCCTCTGGGACAGAATATTCCTGCCCGATGACGACACAGAGCCCGTCGGCCTGCACGCCTTCTCGGATCGTCTTTTGGGCCTCCATGGTGTGGTGGTCCGTGATGCATACTCCGTCAAGCCCGCTGGAACGAGCGCTACGCAGGATTTCATCCGGATCCAGACGGCTGCAGGGCGACAAAGAACTATGCACGTGTATATCCATTAACATGAGGGGCGCTTCTCCGTTCACGAAAGGTATTGCCTATTCCATATTCCCTCTCGCTAAGCATGACAAATGGAAAAGTGGAATACTTTCACTGCATCAGCATCGGAAAAGCCTATAGGTAAAAGCCCCATGGGGAGGATGACACTCGCTCTCCTGAACTTACCGATATCCCCTCTCTAAGAAACGGATCCTTCTTGCGCCCACCCGCTTGGAATCGGACACTCCCGAATCCAGGGGATCGCTGACGTCGGGGTGACATCCCGGCCCGGAAACTCCTTCATCAGAGCAACCGACTGTTCGGGATCGATCATGAAGTAATCCCTCTATCTATTAACTTGCTCGATCCAAAAGGCCTCATCGGAATCACGAAAATCAATTGGACCTTTTTTTATTTCGCCTGCTAAAGATAAGAAGCCTTTTTTTGGAAGGGAAGTTAGCCGTTGAAAATTCGCTTCCGGGGCCTCTAGCAGGCCCGTTTATTCGAATATCTCGGCTCCTCTCGCCGTATTCCAAAAAGAACATATTTTCGGCAAAGGAACCGCTCATGAGCCACAAACAGAACGATGCAAACATCACGTCGGAAATGAGTGTTCTGGATGTCCTCTCCCTCTACCGGGAAACCGAGGAGGTCTTCCGCAGCTACGACGAGACAGCCGGGGAATGCATTTGCTGCAACGCCCTTTTCGAAACGCTTCGCGATTTGTCCGAAAAATACAATCTGGATCTGGACCAACTTCTCGCCGAGTTGCAGGCCGTGGCTTCTCGTCGCTCCTGAGGGAATTTTGTCATCCCTTACCAAGAAAACGCATGAAGTATTCATATCTTATAACCAGCAATTAAAGGTGGATTCCTATGAAGAACATCTTTGCAAGTAAATCTGGTATCATTTGCGTGGGAGCCTTGATCGGCATCTTTGCGCCATTGCTGCAGAAGTGGGGAAATCCGGCAAATATGGGGATTTGCGTGGCCTGTTTTGAGCGGGACATTGCAGGGGCTGTTGGCCTGCATCGGGCAGCTGTTGTGCAGTATATGCGGCCGGAGATCATCGGCTTTGTCCTGGGGGCCCTGATTGCCGCTTTGAGCTTCAGGGATTTTCGCCCCAGGGCTGGATCGGCCCCAATTGTCCGCTTTGTCCTGGGCGTGTTTGCCATGATCGGGGCCCTGGTTTTCCTGGGCTGCCCCTGGCGGGCCATGCTCAGGCTGGCAGGAGGGGACGGCAACGCCATTCTGGGCCTTTTGGGGCTCATCTTTGGTATCTTTATCGGGACCAGGTTCCTCAAGTCCGGCTTTACCCTGGGCAGGGAAACCAAAAACCATGCGACCGTGGGATTGCTCCTGCCCGGCATTATGATCCTTTTCTTCATCCTCATGCTCATC
The DNA here is from genome assembly GCA_964345705.1 of uncultured Desulfohalobiaceae bacterium. Taxonomy (GTDB): domain Bacteria; phylum Desulfobacterota; class Desulfovibrionia; order Desulfovibrionales; family Desulfothermaceae; genus JAIPDU01. The sequence continues at coordinate 6,736 of CAYFSD010000036.1, read as the reverse complement.
TTCCCTCAGATCCAGGGTGAAGCAAAATCCGGCATTCTCTTTTACAGCCTCAAAGGGCCCGGAGCCATGCATGCTCCACTCCTGGTGTCCCTGGTCGTGGGGCTGATCGTTGGAGTTGCAGCCCAGCGCAGCCGGTTCTGCACCATGGGGGCCTTTCGGGACCTCATTTTGTTTAAGCAGACCCACCTTTTGAGCGGAGTCATCGCCCTGATTGTGGCAGCCTTTGCGGTGAATATCGCCGTCGGGCAGTTCAATCCAGGATTTGTCGATCAGCCAGTGGCTCATAACCAGCACATCTGGAACTTCCTGGGCATGACCCTGGCCGGCTTGGCCTTTGCCCTGGCTGGAGGCTGCCCCGGAAGGCAGCTATTCATGGCTGGAGAGGGTGACGGGGACGCGGCAGTCTTTGTCCTGGGTATGATCGTGGGCGCGGCCTTTTCCCACAACTTCGGTCTGGCCAGCTCCCCTGCCGGTGTCGGACCTTACGGAATCCAGGCTGTTTTTCTGGGTTTGGCCGTCTGCCTGGCTATTGGATTCTTTATGCGCAAGAAGCTGACTTAAGGAGTAAATGCAATGAGCAAAACAGTTGACGCCAGGGGCCTGTCCTGCCCCCAACCAGTTCTCATGGCCATGGAAAAAATGAAAGAGATGCAAAAGGGCGAGATGGTGGTCCTGGTGGATACCCAGGCTTCAAAGGAAAATGTAAGCCGGGCGGTCCAGAGTCAGGGCTGGGAGGTCAGGGAGATTCGGGAAGAGGGCGAGGAGTTTCACCTGCATATTGCCAGGATCTGAGCACACCCTGTTTCGGAGCAGTGGGATCAGAGGCGGGTGGAGCCGCAAGAAAAAGACGTTCCCAGGCGAGAGCCGGGGCAGGAACAGAAACGGGCTTTCGTTCTTTGAGCCATCTTCTGTGAGGGGAACTCGATGAACTTTTTCCGTTGGCTACGCAAAAGGAAACCGGGCCAGGAAGATCGATCCAGCTGGGGCAGGGGTATCCTGGTTTTTGCCCATACCAGCGAGGTCATCCAGGCTGAGAAGCTGATCAAGAAGGGCGGATTTGCTATCAAGGTCATGGGGCCGCCGCCCCAGATCAGGACCGGCTGCGACCTGGTCATCGAGTTCCCCCTGATTGAGGAGCTGAATATTCTGCGCTTGCTGCGGGAGCAGGGAGTGCATGCCCAGCAGGTGGTCCCGGTCACGGACCATCTTTTGCAGCCGGTGGATCTGTTCATGATTAAGGATTTCGGGGCCTACCTCATGGTCCGGGCCGCGAACATGAAACTGACTGTGGACAAGGAGAGCAAAGTGATTGTCAATATTTCCGGCGGAGGATGTCCGGATGTTCCCTATCTGGCCAGGGAAATGATCGGGAAATCCCTGTCTGAGGCCCCCAAGCCCCAGGATATCGGACACACTTTGTGCGGGTACGCCCTGCACCTGGCCTATGAGGAGATGCAGTCTCGATGCTCGCAGTAGTCGGTACAGTTCCAGAGGAGGACTTCCCCCTGACCTGTGGCCAGGCTGAATTCAGCCCCTCCGGACTTCGGGTCGACGGGAGATCGATTGACGTGAATAGAGGCACTCCGGCCTTGTTGGCTTCCGTCTGTCTTATGCTTCAGACCCTGGGCCAGGATCCGCCCCTGGCCTTTTTGGTTGGAGACACCGGACTGGGCCATGGCAGCCGCAGGCTGTATGCCTATCTAGCCGATCACCTGGCTGACCATGCGCCAAGCAGCATGGTCTTTCATTATTTGCAGCCGGATGTGGACGGTCACGGCCGGGTCCTTCTGGCTGTGCAGGAGCTCCCCTCAAAGCCACAGCTTATTGCGGACGCCGGGTTCATGTACGCGGCCAAGATGAGCGGACAAAGCCCGGAATACGACCTGTTCACCCCGGATGCCGGAGAATTGGCCTTTCTGGCTGATGAAAAGGCGCCTCACCCTTTCTATACCAGGGGGTTCATCCTGTCCGAGGAAAACAAGGTGCCCAGCCTGATTACCCGGGCCTATACCCATGCAAATGCTGCCACGTATCTCCTGGTCAAGGGGCGGATTGATCATATCGCTGATTCTTCCGGAATCCTGGCTACAGTAGACTCTCCTGTGAGTGAGGCCATGGAGGCCATTGGGGGGACCGGGGATCTGCTGACTGGAGTGGTTAGCAGCCTGATCCATGCTGGTGTGGATGTGCCCAGAGCCGCGGAGCTCGCTGCACGCATCAGCCGAACTGCCGGCGTAATAAGCAAGCCTACCCCGGCTTCCCAGGTCATGGATATAATCCTCTGTCTGCCGGAGGCCTATGAGATGATTAAGAAGAATTGAATCATCTCACCGAAGGCTTTGTCTGGATTTTTTCGCCGGACAATGACTTCTTTCCGGAATTCGAGCAAGACTGAACCGCCCTGCCTGCTACCCGAACTTGTGCCGCACCCCATACCCCCCCTGGGGAAAACGCCACTCGATGTTCAAGTGGGGGCAACCGATGCGGCAGGTGCCGCACTCCAGGCATCCCTCGTAGTGCACGCTGATGCGGTCCTCCTCGAGCTGGTACACCCTGGCCGGACAGATGTACAGGCACGCCTGCTCCCGGCAGTCGCGCAGGCAGGTCTCCTGGTCCAGGATGCGGATGTGCGGCTCCTCGTGCACCCGATACCGGTTCAGAAAAAGCTTGTCCTCAACGCCCTTGCTCATTACTTCACACTCCTCCAGCCGTCCCAGACCAGCTTGAGCAGCTTGCGTCTGGGGATGGTCCGCTTGATCGCCTTCCAGATCGCCCGCTGCTTGTCCTTCTTGGGTACGCCGTCCACGGTGAGCATCTCCAGCGCGGCGTGCCTGCCCAGCTCGGGCAGAGTGGTGAAGATCTCCCTGTGCTTGTGCAAAAATCCCGGAAACTTGCGGTATTTCTTCAGGTCCTTGAGGACAAAGGATTCCTCGAGGCGCTCGGTATAGGAGCTCAGAGTATCCGCGTCGAAACGACCCTGCCCCCTGGCCTCCAGGATGGCTTCCGCCGCCCTCTTCCCGGAAACCATGGCCATGTTGGATCCCTCCCGGTGCAGGGCGTTGAACAGCATGCCCGAATCTCCGGCAATGAGGAAGCCGTCTCCGCACAATCGGGGGACGTGATCGTATCCCCCTTCCGCCAGCCAGTGGGCCATGTATTCCCTGGGGGTGCCCCCCTCGATGAGCCGGGCGACCATGGGATGGGTCTTGAAGGCCTCCATCAGCTCGTAGGGCTCCTTCTTGTGGTCCCGGAAATCCGCCACATTGGCCCCGATAACCAAGGACAGGGAATCCTTGTTCGTGTACAGGGCCCCCACCCCGTTCATGCCCTGGGTCGCCGCTCCCAGAACCTCGATGGTCACCCCGTCGGCCTCGGGCACGTTCAGGCGGTCATTGATCGTCTCCCTGGGAAGCTCGATCACCTCCTTGACCCCCAGGGCCACGTTCTCCGGGTCCGGCTCGGGCCGAAATCCCGTCTGCGCCGCCAGGGGGGAATTGATCCCGTCCGCCAGAAGCACCACATTCGCCCGCACATCCCCCTCCGGCCGGTCCGTGAGCACGCCGCGCACCGCGCCCCCTTCGTCCCGCAAGAGATCCGTGACCACGGTGCCGGAGACCACCAGGGCCCCCTTATGCATGGCCTGGTTGGCGAACCAGCGGTCGAACTTGGCCCGGCCCACGGTGAAGACGTTGTTTCGCAGATCCGTCTCGAAGAACCCGTCCCGGTAAGAGAAGCTGTACCCGCCCTGGTCGGCGAGGTACCAGATCCGCTGCTCCACGATATTCCGCTCGATGGGGGGCTTTCTGTCCTCGTAGTCCGGCAGGATCCGAGCCAGGTCGTTGCCGTAGAGCACGCCGCCGGATATGTTCTTCGCTCCAGGGAACTCGCCCCGTTCCAGGACGATCGTCTCCACGCCGTGGTCCGCCAGGACGCAGGCCGCGGAGATGCCCGCCGGGCCCGCGCCCACGATGGCCACCTCGAAACGCTCGCTCATAGGCTCGCAGATCCTTTTGTCGCTTGGGACGTGTGAAATGGAAAAACCCGCATAAACTCGTCCTAGCTCTCCATCCGCTCCTTCATCTGCTTGATCATCTCCGGAAGGACCCGTGCATAGTCCCCGATGATCCCCACGTCCGCGATCTGCAGGATGGCCGCCTCGGGATCCGTATTCACGGCCACGATCTTCTCCGATCCCTGGATGGCCACCCGGTGCTGAATCGCCCCGGACACGCCGACCCCGATGTAGAGCTTGGGCGCCACCGTCTTCCCGGTCTGGCCCACCTGCCGCTCATAGGGCAGGATACCGGATTCGGCCACGGGGCGGGAACAGGCCACGGCACCGCCCAAAAGCTCGGCCAGCTCCTGCAGCAGGGGCAGGGACTGCTCGTCGCAGGCGCCCTTTCCGGCAACCACGAGAACGGGATACTGGCTGATGTCCACCTCCTCGGCGGACACTTCGCTCACCGATTCCACCACCTGGGGAAGCCCCTCCAAGGCGAATTCCCACTCGTGCTCCCGGATGGTCCCTTCACGCTGCGGGTCCCTGTCTCCGGCCCGCATCACTCGGGGACGGACGGTGCTCATCTGGGGACGGTGATTCTCGCAGTAGATCGTGGCCATGATGTTGCCCCCGAAGGTGGGCCGGGTCATGAGCAGGAGCCCGGAGTCCTCGTCGATGGAAAGCTCGGTGCAGTCCGCTGTCAGCCCCGTATTGAGCCGGGTGGCCACGATCCCGGCCAGATCCCTGCCCTGATGGGTGGCCCCCATCAACAGGACCTCGGGACGCACCCGGTCCACGAGCCGGGTCAGGGCCTCGCCATAGGACGCGGAAAAATACCGGTCCAGCTCGGGACGCTCCAGGAGATGCACCTCGTCGCACCCCCATGCCACCGCCTCCCGGGCGACCTCGCGGCAGTCGGAGCCAAGCAGAAAGCCGATCACCTTGGTCCGACGCACAGCGGCCAGCTCCCTGGCCTTGCCCACCAGCTCCCAGGCCACGTCGCTGCCGCTGTCCCCGTCGAGCTCGATGAACACGGCTATGCCCTCGTACCCGGAAACACCCTCCGCTGCCTTCTCCTTCCTTGTCGCCCCCACCTTGCCCTTGGCCTGCGCCTTCTGAAAGGAGACCGCCCCCACCGGGCAGACCTCGGCGCATTTCCCGCAGCCGACGCAGACCTCGGGATCGATCTCCGCCACTCCGTCCTCGTTCAGCTGGATGGCCCCGACCGGACATTCCGCCACGCATATCTGGCAACCGATGCACTGGTCCGGGAGGATCTCCGCGATCTCGATCCCTTTGGCATTCTTGGGCATACCCGTGCAGATCTCCTAGTGCTTGAGCAGTTTCTCCGCGAAATCCTCGTCCCGGAACAGGGCCTCCAGTCCCTCGGACACGGCTTGGGAGGCATCCTCTCCGGCCTGGAACTGGGGTCCGGGCTCCTTGGGCTGGGGGGAAAAGATGGCCTGAACCCAGGTGGGCGAGCCCTTCAGGCCCAGGAGCTCCCGGTCGGCCCCTATGCTGTCCGCGTCCCAGACAGGGATCTGCGCCCGAAGGGAATGAACGAGCCTGGGAAGGGGGCAGCGCCTGGGGGTAGCGAGCTCCAGCTCCACGGAAATCAGGGCCGGCAGGACGGCCCGGAGGCGCTCGAACCCGTCCCGTAGCTTCCGTTTGACCTGGATGCTCCGCGACTCCGGATCCACCCAGTCGATTTCGCTGCAATAGGTCAGCTGGCTGCAGGCCATCCGCGTGGCCACCCCCGGACCGGTCTGGGCGGTGTCCCCGTCGATGGCCTGCTTGCCGCACAGGACCAGATCGACCCCTTGTTGCTCATCCAGCTTCTGAACCGCCTTGAACAGGGTGTAGCTGGTGGCCAGGGTGTCCGCTCCGGCAAAGGCCCGGTCGGAGAGGAGATAGACCTGATCCGCCCCCAGGGCCAGGGCGTCGCGCAGGACCGCCTCGGCCTGCGGCGGGCCCATGGTGACGGCGCTGACCGTGCCTCCGTGCTCCTCCCGCAGCCTGACCGCCTGCTCCACGGCGACAGAGTCGTAGGGATTGAGGATGGATTCCACTCCCGCCCTGATCAGGGTGTTCGTCTCCGGATCGATCCTGACCTCGGCTGTGTCCGGCACCTGCTTCAATAGACAGACAATGTGCATACCGCGTCTCGATGTCTTTGCTCTTCCGGCTCAACCTGTCGCGGCTCCGCGGAAAACGGTCGGCCATGCCACGGGCGTTCTGGAACGCGGGACTGGACCATGGCTACAGATTGGAAATCACCACACGAATCTTTTTGTGCCCCAGTTTCTTGCAGGCACGCCACCGCTTCTCTCCGTCCTCAATGCAAAATACCCACCCCATGAAGCGGACCCGAATGGGCTGGCGTTGCCCCATCAGCCGGAGGCTCTCGCAAAGCTGCCTCAGCTCTTCCTCCTGGCACAGGCAGCGCCGGTTGGGGCTGATGGCGTCCAGAAACATGGAGCATGTTCTTTCGGTCATGGTGGCCTCCTCCGGATGCAATAACGGAAGGGGCATCCGTTCCCTCCGCGCTGAGTGAGGAATCCGGATTACTGCCTGCTATCTTAACACCCATGGGGGAACAAGGGAAGTTTTCCCCTGGGAAAAGATGATCCGTCTCCGGTCGAGGGATTTCTGGAAGGCCTGTCACGGAATGAAAAGAAAGGAACTATTCACCACCTTGTCGAACCGTAAGCCGACACGGGGTATTTTGCCTCATGC
>CAYFSD010000035.1:0-10380 GCA_964345705.1 uncultured Desulfohalobiaceae bacterium | reverse complement strand
CAGCCGCCTTCGCCTCGCTCATTTCCATTATAATCCGACAAGTTAGGCATATTTTCATAAAAAAAGACGCCTTCCGATAGCAAGCGAGTCGAAACAGGACCCTACAGGACCTGCCAGGTGTGGGACAGGGACACTCCCTGTTCCCCGGCCCGGTCCAGGGTCTCCTTGCCCCCCAGAACCGCCACCTCGCCCCGCTCCCGGAAGCCGTCCAGCCACTCCGCGAAGCTGCGGAAATCCCCCTTGCCCGTGGCCAGGATCTCCTCCCGTATGCGCTGCCGCTTGGCGTGGTCGTCGCCCAGGAGGTAACGGACCAGGGACAACATCCCCTTCGCGTCGGGCAGCCTGGGTCGGTCCAGGTCCCCGATCGCCCCGACCACGGCCTTGTTCAGCTCGGAGTCGTTGATGTCCGCCTCCCGCAAGAACCGCGCCGTCTCGTCGAAGGCCTCCAGGGTCTTGCCCAGCTGGGGATCGCGATAGGAGACGAAGCTCATCACCCCGGAGAAACGGTCCAGCAGGCTGAAGGCGCCGTACGCCCCGCCCTGGACCCGGATCTTGTCCCAGAGCCAGGTGGTGCGCAGATAACGGTTGATCACGTAGTGGGAGCCGTGGAAGGTGTATCCCTCCGGAACGAGCCCCTGGGCCTTGCCCACATAGCTCACCCGGGCGGGGATGGCCATGCCCTCGGCCCCGCGCTCGCACCGGGCCAGCCAGGCCTGCTCCGGTCGCTCCTCGCGGGGCAGCCCCTCCAGCAGCTCCCACATCTCCGGCTCGATCGCTTTCCGGCCCGCGTCCTCAGCGGTGAGATTGGCCAGCACCCCGCGGCCGCTCACCAGCGCGGACCAGACGCGGCGCAGGTCCTCACGGACCCCTTGCCAGTCCTTGTGCACCCTGTCCAGGAGATAGCGCAGAAACAGCAGATAGCTGACCCCGCCGGTGTGCTCCTTGGCCCAGTCCGCCAGATGGAACCGGGCGCGCAGCCTGTGGTCCACGAAGCGATGCCCCGAGGGGATCAGGGCCTCCTCCATCTGGGCCTTCTCCTCCAACAGGATCTGCAGGAAGCGATCCCGGTTCGTGAGATCCACGCGATGGAGACAGTCGCTCAATAGGCGCAGCAGATTGGAGCCCTTGTCCTGCATGGCCTTGCCCCGCAGCAGGAACTTGGCGCACACCGCGCCGTCCTCCTGGGCGGAGAAGAAGGTCTCCGCGCGGATGCCCCCGGTTTCCGCCTCGATCCGACGATCCAGGGTCACGTAGTCCTCTGAGTCCGTGCCCATCTCCGTCAAGGCCCGTCCGAGCAGGGGGACGTAGGAAATGAGTTTCTGCGGCACCGCCCCCATGTCCAAGCAGAGATCGAGATAGACGATCCCGTTGCAGGGCAGCTCGTGGTAGAGCAGGGTGCCGCTGGATCCTGAGACCTCTTCGCAGGGGATGTCCGGCTCCTCGCGGGGGAGGTCCGCCACGCGCAGGCCAGGGATGCGGGCCAGGTCCCCGGGGTCGTCCGGGGCCTGCTGCTTGCGCAAGAGCTCCATGCTCCGCTCGTACAGGCCTTCGCGCTCCTGCCGGGACAGTCCCTCCAGGAGCCTGTCGATGGTCTCCTGCTCCCGCTGCCGGATGCGCTCCCCTTCCTCGGAGTCCGGCTCCAGGCGCACGGTGCTTTGGTGGGGGTTGTCCAGGAAATAGCGCTGCACCAGCTGCTCGAAGACGGGCTCGCCCGCGTCGAGGCGCTCCTTGATCCGGGTCAGCGGCGTCTCGAAGCAGACTAGGAGGCAGGGGTCGCTGTCATAGATCCAGGTGGCCAGGGAGCGGAACATGACCAGCAGGCCGCGGGGCAGGGAGCCGGTATTGTTCTCCCGCAGGGCGAACTCCACGCTGTTCACCGCCGCCTCCACGGCGCCCTGCTCGAAGCCCTCCCGGCTGAGGCGCTGCAGGGTGGTGTGCACCAACTCCTCCACGTGGGGCAGATCCTCGTGACGCACCCCCTTGAGCCCGGTGGAGAAAAACATCTGGCGCAGCTCGTTCTCCAGGCCCACGCCGACCAGATCCTCCCCGAGCCCGGACTCGATAAGCTCCTTGCGCAAGGGGGAGGAGGGCATGCCGATGAGCAGCTGCTCCAGGATCTGCAGGGCCAGATTGGTCTCCGCCTCGGTCACGCTCTCCAGAAGCCAGTTCAGGGTGATCATGCACTTGGGATCCTGGCTCGCCTCCGCGGGATAGGCCACGGTCTCCCGCACCGGCTGGCTGAAGCGGGATTGCAGATCCACCTCCGAGTCCACGTCCAGGGCGTCGTATTCGCACAGGACGGAATCCAGCACGCGCAGCCGCTCCTTTGGATCGTCGTCCCCGTAGAAGAAGAAGCGGGCGTTGGAGGGATGATAGAAGCGCCGGTGGAAGTCCAGGAACCCCTCGTAGGTCAGCTCGGGGATCCACTGGGGATGCCCGCCGGACTCCAGCCCATAGGGGGAATTCGGGAACAGGGACTGCTGGGAGCGCTCCTGGAGCAGATCGTCCGGGGAGGAATAGGCGCCCTTCATCTCATTGTACACCACCCCGGTGAGCTTGGGGGCGGCCCCCGGCTCCGGGACGTCCAGGTGCCATCCCTCCTGGGCGAAGGTGTCCTTGGTGAGCAGTGGATGGAACACGGCGTCCAGATACACGTCGATGAGGTTGTAGAAGTCCGTGAGATTCTGCGAGGCCACGGGATAGCAGGTCCGATCCGGAAAGGTCAGGGCGTTGAGGAAGGACTGCACCGAGCCCTTCAGCAGCTCCACAAAGGGCTCCTTCACCGGGTACTTGCGCGACCCGTTGAGCACGGAGTGCTCCAGGATATGGGCCACGCCCGTGGAATCCCGGGGCGGTGTGCGGAAGCAGGCCCCGAAGACCTTGTTCTCGTCGTCGTTCTCCACGGACAGGACCTCGGCCCCGTTCCGGCGATAGCGGTACAGGGTCGCCCTGCCCTGCAGCTCCTTGATTTCCTCAGTCCACACCCGCTCGAAGCCGTACACCTCGTCGCTCATTCATGCCTCCAGTTCGTGTTCATTCTCTCGCGCCAGCCCGAACGTCCTTCCGCTGGTCAAAAAAGAGGGCGAGCTCGTTCTCCCTCCTCCACGAGCTCGCCCGGGTCAAACACACCATTGCCCAGTCTAGTCCAGAGCCCATTGTCCGCTCAGCTCGGTGCCCGCTGGAACCTCCCGCTGCTCCGGGGAGCCGTTCTCCACCTCCACCCTGCCCACGCAGCGCACGTTCTTCCGGAAGAGGACATCGCCTTGCACACGCAGGCTTTCGCAGTCGAGCAGCGACGGCGGGCCCTCCGGGAAGCGGGCCTCGAAATCGTCCACCATGCCGTAATGGTGCCCGTCCAGCTCGATATTCACGGGAGGGAGCTCCCTCCGCGGATTGGGGCTCAGCTTGTACACGGCATCGAGCTCAAAGATATCCGAGCGGACGGCCAAAAGGTCGTTCGTCTTCTTCACCGGCATGAAGCGGTCCCTGGCGATCCGCAGCGCGGTGCTGTCGGGAAAGGTGGACACTGCGGCCCCCATGGCGGTCTCCAGCTGCAGCACCTTGGGAGTGGATTCGTCCCGCGGATCCAGGGTCTTGGGATTGACGATCAGGGGCAGCCGGGGCAGCCCGTTTTCCCGAATGAAGGCCTTGAGGCGCTGCAGATCGACCCATATGTTGTTCGTGTTGAAGAAGCGGTGTCGCTGAATATCCTGGAACCTGTCCATATCCTGGTCCGGGCACTGGGCGATCTCGCGCAACAGGAAGCGCCCATCCCGGGCCAGGGCCAGGTGCCCTCCCTTCTTGTCCCGGGGATAGCGCGGAGCCACCTCCATGAGAAAGAAACGGGCCTCCTGCGCCATGTACCCCAGGATGCCCGGATCCACTGCCGCACCCAGATTGTCCGCATTGGAGATGAAGGCGTAGCGCTTGCCCTGCTCCAACAGCTCGTCCAGACAGCCCGAAGTCTCCAGGGCGGCGAAGACATCCCCATGGCCCGGGGGATTCCACTCCAGGTCCGGACGCTCGGGAGAGCTGGCAGGCTCCAGATTCTCCAACAGCCTGGGGAATTTGTGCTGGACAAAGGAACGGGGCCGCTCTTCTTGGGGCAGTCCCTGCCGCTCCCAGTAATCGGCCACATCCTGCTGGGTGTGGAAGCTGTCCATGAGCAGGAGGGGAATGCCCATGCTCCGGGCCTGGAGCCGGATAATATCCAGAAAGGTGTACCCCGGACGGGCATAGAGCAGGGACTTGGCGTGGGGCATGCCCATGCTGGTTCCCAGCCCGCCGTTGACCTTGATCATCACCGTTCGGTGCAGATACTCCCGTCCCACTCGCTCGTGCTCCCCGGTCAGCTCCTCCTGTCCGGGAACGTTCTCCTCGCTGAGCGGGGTGATCTCCTCGTCCGGGAGCAGACAATCGGACCCGCTGGAGTCGAGCAGCGTCTGGTAATAGCCGCGGAACTGCTCGATCACCTGTTCCGGCAGGCCCTCCCGCCGCATCTTCTCCGTGACAAGGCGGTCGATGTGCTCCTCAGTCCGTCCCTGCGCGGCATCCTTCACACTCATGGGCTCCCTCTCCTTCTTCCCGGATCTCACCACACCGACAGCATCGGCCCGGCGTCTCGACGCCGAGCTCAGCCCCTTGCGAGCCCCGCCACGGCTCTGCTTCGTTGCCTTGCACCGGAAAAAGCCGCAGACTCGTGGCCTCTCCTGGAAACCATCGCCTAGCTATTCACCACCCCAATGCCTCAGCGTCCATGGGGCGAATCGTTGCACCATCGCTTAGATATATCGTAAGTATCCTAGCAGATCAGTCGCACCCGTTCAATCCGGAACAACTCCGTGGAGGTGTCCCCGGAGGGTGATGCGGCCTCCCTTTTCCGGTCGGGCGCCGAGGCGGAATCATTGCGAAAGAGGGTAATTCCCGCTAGGATGGATCAAGTGGACCCAAAGGATACACAGTCCCAGACTCCGCTTGCTCGGCGCTTCGCCGGACCCGATCCGGCAGCCCCGTTCACTCGGGGCCTTCGTCAGGGGACAATCCATGCGCGGCCAAAAAAGGCAAGGAGCAACGCCGTGTTCAGACAAAAAATCGTCCTCCCCGCAATCCTGTTGCTAGGACTGCTAGCGGGCCTCCCCGGCCACCTTCCGGCGCAGAATGCCACGGCCCCGGCTGTGCGGGAAACCAACGCGACCAACGCGACGCAGGAATCCGAGGCGGAACGGTCAGCTCGACAGACCGAGGGAATCCCCGTACAGATCCGGCACGAGAACACGGATCAGGTGGGCAGGCGGCTGGTCTTCCACATGCGGGAGCGATTCAGCGAATCGGGGCTGTTCCGGTTGAGCGACAAGGAGGAGGTCAAGCTCATCCTCCAGGTGAAAAGCCGCAACGAATTTCCGGATCGGCCAGGGCTCTGCTCCGTGTACGCCATGACCTGGACCTTCTCCTACGGCGGGGACGTTTTGAGCAATTACCTGGAGAGCCAGGCGGGCATCGCGAGCATGAAACGGCTCGAGGGAACCGCTGAGGAATTCGTGGCCCGGACCTACGACATCTATTCCGAATACAGCTACCTCTTCCAGGAGGACTAGGACCGAAAATGGCGGCGCCGGGCCTCATCCGGCGCCGATGTCCTCGGCCCGCTGATCGAGCCTGCCCGCAAGATCCTCGAGCAGCCGTCCGCTGGTCTCGATGGCCGGTCGTTTGTCCTCGCCCGGGAGCCTTCGGTGCACCCACTCGGCGAGGTAGAGGATCTCCGAGACCTCCAGGTCCAGGCTCTCCCCGGCTCCCTGCCTCACCCTGTCCACCAGCTTCTGTCTGGCCCTTTCCCGCCTGGCGATGGAGCGGCCGTAGCGCTGGACCACGGAGTCCAGCCGCTCTCTGAGCTCCGTGGCATTCTCTCCTTCAGCCCGGCTGTTTCGGCTCTTCTTCATCTTGTCCTTGAGCTGGTTCAGCCGATAGTTGAAATGCACCGCCTGATCCTTGGCCTCCAGATAGTCCCGCACCAGGGTGTCCATCTCGGGATTTCCCCCCAGGAACTCGAGAACCCCGGAAACATCGCGAAGATAGGAAGCGCCCAGCCGGAGCATCTCGGAGACCTCGGGTTCCCCGAGGGCCCTTTCTTCCGGCTTCTCCCCGGAGCCCGAAACGCGTCGGGTGCTGTCTCGTGCCCTCCGGATCATCGCCTGCACAAAGCTGTCCGCGTAGCGGATATAGGCGTGTTTCAGGGTGTCCGGATCGAGCAGACGGCTCAGGATCTCCTGCCTGGCTTTGTCCAGTTTGGACTGGGAGTGGCGGAGGCCGATGAGCTCCCTGCCGTAGCGCACGTTGAGGGCCCGGACGCTGAGGTTGAGCATACCCGTATCCCTGGGATTGTCCAGACCCCACTCCGGGTGGTAGCGGGAAACCACGAACTCGGCCAGGTCCTGGACAAAAGTCCCGGTCACCACATCCAGCCCCGGATGCGCGGCTCCCTCACTTTCGGGGGGTGTTTGGTTCGTCTCGACTTGCGAGGGATCCCGCTCCGATTCGGAGTCCTCGGCGGAATCGGCCTGCCTTTGCTCTTGCCCATTTTGCCGGGAGTCAGTAGACTCGGGACCCCGTTGGGCCAGGAACCAGCCCGCGGACAGGGCCAAAAGCAGGACCAGGGTGATCAGGGCTAGAATGGCGAATTGGGCCTTCTTCTGCTGCATATTCCGGGCTGCCAGGTTACAGGGAGTGTCTCCGCAGTGAAGCTTGACTTCACGGCGCAAGAGGCACAAGTCTTTTTAAAATAGCACAAAGCGCGGCCCGATACAATCCGGGCGGTTGCCTCAAGCGGCCATAAAAGGGATTCCGGGAGCCGACAGGGGAAGATTGACTATGCAGGACCCACTGCCCAGAGGGCCCTTTCGGAGCTGTAAGGAGATCGTCCTGGCTTCCGCCTCGCCGCGGCGCCAGGAGCTCCTCCACAGATTGGGGATCGATTTTCGGATCGAAGTCAGCACCGCCTTGGAACCGGAGTGGAAAGGGGAGCCTCCGGAGGAATTCGTCCTCGCCGCGGCCCGGAGCAAGGCGGAGAACGTGCTGCGGGGCCTTCCCCGGGGCGTGGTCCTCGCAGCGGACACGGCGATCGCCGTGGACGGCGAGGTCCTGGGCAAGCCCGACGGCCGCTCCGAGGCGCTCTCCATGCTGCGCCGGCTGGCGGGAAGGACCCACAGGGTGCTCACCGGATGCTGTCTCAGGGAAAAGAACGGCGGAGCGGAGATCTTCGTCACGGCCACGGATGTGACCATGCCGAGGATGGATGAAAGCGTTCTCCTGGCCTATGTCCGCACAGGGGAATACGCGGGCAAGGCCGGCGCGTACGCCATCCAGGGAGTGGGCTCCTTTCTGGTACGGGAGATCCGTGGCTCCTACACCAATGTCGTCGGCCTTCCCCTGCGGGAAGCCCTTTCCGGGTTATGGCGAATGAACGCCGTGCGAACCGAGCAAGAGGAGGAAAAGGGGACATGAGAGCGGACAGGGCGGCAGTGCATCTCGCCACTCTGGGGCCCATCGGCTATCTTCCCGGGCCCGGCACCTGGGGCTCGGTCGCGGCGACCCTCGCGGCCCCCTTCCTCTTCATCCCCCTGCCCCTGTGGATCAAGTGTCTTTTCCTGATCCTGCTGATCGCCGTGGGCACTCGCTTTGCGTCCCGGGCCGAGGCCGCCTTCCACTGCAAGGACCCCAAGGCCGTGATCATCGACGAGTTCGCCGGCCAACTCCTGGTTTTCCTCCTGGTGCGGGACCCCGGGCCGGTCACCCTCCTCGCTGGCCTGGGGCTCTTCCGCCTCTTCGACATCACCAAGCCCTGGCCCGTGGGGGCCTCCGAAGGCTGGTTCGCCGGGGGGACCGGAATCATGGTGGACGATCTCTTTGCCGGGGCCTATGCCCTGCTCGCGCTGCACCTCCTGCTCGCCGTCACCTGAAACAGGACAAGTCACTAGTTGACCAGGCTCTGCACCGGAGCGGGAATGCGCCCCCCGTGCCGAATGAACCCGTCGGAGCATCCGGGATTGGGCACGCTCATGATGGTGGACTCCCCGAGAAGCCCCCCGAACACGGCCTTGTCCCCCGCCTTCTTGCCCGGCACGGGAATGAGCCGGGCCGCGGTAGTCTTTCTGTTCACCACCCCCAGGGCGATCTCGTCGGCGATGACCGCGGCCAGGGTCTCAGCGGAGGTATCCCCGGGCAGGGCCACCATGTCCAGGCCCACGGAACAGACGCTGGTCATGGCCTCGAGCTTCTCCAGGGTCAATCGCCCCTCCTCGGCCGCCCACGCGATGTTCAGATCCTCGCTGACCGGGATAAAGGAACCGGAAAGCCCTCCCACATGGGAGCTGGCAAAGGCCCCACCCTTCTTGACCGCATCGTTGAGCAGGGCCAGCAGGGCCGTGGACCCCGGGGCGCCGATGCTCTCCAGCCCCAGGCTCTGAAAGATCTCGCCCACGCTGTCCCCGACATTGGGAGTGGGAGCCAGGGAGAGGTCCACGGTCCCGAAGGGGACCTCCAGATTGCGGGCCACCTCGCGGCCGATGAGCTCGCCGACCCTAGTGACCTTGAAGGCGGTGCGCTTGATCACCTCGGACAGATCCCCAAAGCTCAGCCCGGGGTCCTTGGCCAGAACCCGATCCACCGCCTTTTTCACCACCCCGGGACCGCTGACCCCCACGTTGATCACCGCCTCCGGCTCGCCGGAACCCAGATAGGCCCCTGCCATGAAGGGGACGTCCTGCGGGATGTTGGCGAAAACGCACATCTTGGCGCAGGACAGGCCGTCCCGGTCCGCGGCGAGCTCCGCCGTCTCCTTGATGCAGCGCCCCATCAGGGAGACCGCGTCCATGTTGATCCCTGCCCGCGTGGTGGCCACATTCACCGAGGCGCACACCCGCTCCGTGCATTGCAAGGCCCGGGGAATGGCCCCGATCAGGGCCTCGTCCCCGCGGGTCATGCCCTTTTCCACCAGGGCGCTGAATCCGCCGATGAAGTCGATATTCAGCTCCCGGGCCGCCTCGTTGAGGGTCTGCGCCACCTCCACGAGCTCCTCGCTGCTGAAGGCGGCTCCCACCAGGGCTATCGGGCTGACGGAGATCCGCTTGTTGACCACGTCGATGCCGTAGGTGGCGCCGACCTCGTCGCAGGTGGAGACGAATCCCCGACCCGTGCGCAGGATCTTGGCGTACACGTTGTCCTTGAAGCGCTGCAGATCGTCGCTGATACAGTCATACAGGCTGACGCCCAGGGTCACGGTGCGGACATCCAGGTTCTCGTTGCGCACCATCTCCAGTGTGGACAGGACTTCCTTTTCCGAGAGCATACTCTCCCCCGCTTTCGGTGGCTCAACGTTTTGTGTAAATGCCGGGCTCGCAGAATACTGATCCTAACCGGCCCGCCATGATCCGGGACCGGCTCCCTGGAGTAGCCGACCAATCGACTCACCGACTCACTGACCTACTGACTCATATCCTGCAGGTGTCGGCGAATATCCGTTTGTGCTGCACGCTGATCTCCAGCCCCACTTCCTCGGCCCTGGCCTGCAGGGCAGCGACGAAATCGGAGAGCGCCTGCTCGCGGGGAACCTCCACCTCATAGATGGCCACCGTCTTTCCCGGAAAGGAGGTGCTCCGGCTCACGAACTGCATGTTCACGATATTCACCCCGTAGGCCTTCATCACGCAGGTCACCGCGGAGACCAGCCCCACCCGGTCCTCGCCGATGGAAACCACGACAAAGGGCTCTGCGGAGGGAGAGGACCTCTCCCGGGTTTCCTCCACAGCCTGCACGGAAATCTGAAGCCCCTTGTCCGAAAGTCCCTGCCTCAGCTCCCGTTGCACCTCCTCGGGATCGCGCCCACCGGGCAGAGAGACCAGGAAAATCCCGGCAAACTCGTGATGCAGCACCGTTTGGGACACGTTCTCGATGTTCAGGCCCTGCGCGGCCAGCAAGGTGGACACGTCGCACACAATACCCGGGCGGTCCGAGCCCAGGACAGTCACAGCCAACTGCATACCCTTCTCCGCTTGCCATTTGGGGTCAATCGCATTGGGGCCTTCCCTCGGGATCCCGTCTCGCCCTCGAGGACGAGTTGACAACCCGCCCCGCGTTCCCTATCTTGGGTAACACTCACATGGAAAAGGTGTTACCCGGGTTTCCACAACCCTTGGACCTCTTCAAAAAGGGATCTCCTTCCTCGAGAAAGCCGAAGGAAAGATTCGAGACCGTCCGCCCCGGTGAACGGGGAGGACAACGCCTCGGTTCTTCTTTTTTCTCCCCGACGCGAGGCCCGAGGGACGGAATCGCGGGGGCAACTATTCAGCACATTGATCCGACCACGGGCCCGGGGTTTTTGAACCAACC
>CAYFSD010000034.1:0-10670 GCA_964345705.1 uncultured Desulfohalobiaceae bacterium | reverse complement strand
CGAAGGCCAGCTGATTCAAAGACCCCGTGCCCGTGAATGCTGAGGCATTGGGGTGCTGAATAGTTACAGCCGGGGGACCAACACCAGCATGAGACGTCAAATTCTTGACAAGAATTTCTCCGGGGTCTATGAGTTGCTGCCTCCGGGATGGTATGAAGTGCCTTCTCGCGCTCGGAAAAAAAAGAAGGAACCCCGCAAAAGCCGATGTGACCTGAATCATTGCTAAGCTATGGACACCGAAAGGCTACAGGCTAACATCTTTAAAGGGAAGCTCCTACAGAAAGAAAGGAAGAGCGGGGTGAGAAGAGGGAAGGTCAAGCGATCTTGCCAGAAGAGCACAGTGATCAAAGAATCGAGCTCAGTTTATGGAAAGATTGATTTTTCCATAAACATAAAGGGAGAAGGAACATAATAATGGAAGGCGTTTTCCTATACCTCATAAACTACCTTTATATTCTTGGAGCATTTGCCTTTGTATTGGAACGCATAATATCCAAGAAAAAAGGAGAAGCTTTCGTATTAAAATTGATAGACATGAGTCATTACTTTTCCATGAAAGAGTTTGATGCTCTTGTGAGAAAAGTATCCTGGTATTTTTTAAGACTATATGATAACTTTTTTGGAGTAAAATATTTTGGAATAAAGGAATGGCTACTATCATCTTCTATAGCTTTTTCCTATTGCTATCTTTTTTACCTCGCTGAGAAGTTGACAGGGTTTGAAACATCTTTGACGAAACAAATGGTTTTTTGGTTCATTCCCAACTTGATAGCGGATATTGTTTCGATCAACTTCACAAGATGGATATTAAAAAAGTTGTGCAAGAACCCATCAAGATACTTCTTATACTTTTTTTATGACTTATCTATCTTTGTGATATGCTTTTATATTTGTTTTTCTTTCACCATCATTTATTTATTTCTTAATAGTGATTATTCTACAGCGCGCATCATGATGCATCCGTTCCATCTCATTGGAATAGTGATTGATGATTATACTGACCCTAATGCAATCAACTCCTTATTTATTCTTATCATGGCTTCATCAACGTTTGTTCCTACTTTATTGCACTTCTTTTACTTGATATTTGCTCTCATAACTAAAGTATTTACACCTTATCTCAATGCACTTGTGCTTAGCTTAGCGGAGAGAACAGATTCTTTGGAAACTCATCCTGTAGGTGCAATTATCATCATCGGTGGTTTATTCTTGCTGCCATTCATAGCTTTGTTCAAGCTGCTTATCAATTATTTTTCCTAGCTTTCAGTATTTTTCTTACGGAGAGTTTGGTTTCTTTCCGCGACTTGCCTGAAGCTGAAAAAGGAGACCCCTGAATATTCCTGACGGCTTAGATAATCCAAAAAATCCATTCTGACCACTTTTCCTTCTTTCAGGGAAGCATGGACCAATGTGCGTCCATCCAGGAGGATGCCTTCATGTGTTATGGCGAGTCCTTTTTCGAAGCTCTCTGTACGAACGAATCCCACACCCACGACATCCGGCAGCTTTTCCACAAGGTCAGGGACATTGGAGGAGGGAACATATTCCACTCTGACCCTCTTTTGCCAGTCAATATCGATCAGTCGTCCCTCTCCAGGCCTGCGTCGATTTAAAACCACCGCCTCGCTCTTGGTTATCCCCCCTCCGATCCGGGAAGTGATGTCCTGAAAATAGTCGGAAACCCTGTTCCTGTAGCTGGAAAAATGAAGCCTAGTGCCGAAGGAAACCTTTCCCGGAGGATAGTAGTGGACCTGCTTCATCATCTCCGTGGCGTTTTGACGACCGGCATTCAATTTGGCAGCGACAGTCAGCACAAGGGTGGTGCAGTCGAATGCGTCCTCCCGGTAGATCGCTTCGTTGTCCCCCTCTCCTAGTGGGGCGCGTTCATAGGGAGCCCCCATGAACTCCTCAATAATCCCTCTGGCATCCATTCTCCCTGTGTGCGCATGCTCTTCATCTACCGCATCGGCGTGGAGCACGGAGCAGAAACAAAAAAGAAGCGTAACCAGCGCCGCGATGAAAAAATGCCATCGTCTTTTGGTCATATTGGCTCCAACAACGATGACGGTTGAAGATCCAACCCTTGCCCTACCCCGACATAGTGCACGGGCCGAAAAAAGTCCCCCTCAAGAATGTTGTACCGAAGAGGCGCCTCTGTTTAATCTTGCTTTGGAGGTCCGGATTGCTGGCATTTCGTCGGGCGGGAAAAGATGCCGCAGTGAAACACCCCGAAAGGGCACCCTGTTTCATGGGGCAGGCAAAGGAAGAAACGATGATGACGAGGAGAAGCTTTGCACCTGTTCTTGGCGTTCTTAGGGACTTGAGCATCAACGATAGCGCAAGAGCTCTTCAACCGATATATTTATGTCTTGAGCGATCTGGCGAAGCAGGATGGGAGAAACATCGCGACCGGAATGAAAAGGAACTGTTGTTCCTCGACCGTCGGAATGGCGAAATTGTTATGTGAGCCTCGTTGGCGTACTTCATGGAACCCAAGCCGTTCCAGGATTTTCCCTACTTCTTGCGGCTTAAGTGTTGGTATAGCGCTCATTGCTATGCAACCAACACATTCTGAGTTCCGATGAATTGCGCCTCCATTGATGGCTGTCCATCCTCAAGAAGCATGGAAATAACTTCTTGAAGATTTTCGTTTAGCTCATCCAGTGTTTCTGCTTGTGTATGGGCCCCAGGAAAACCGGGAACATAGCCCACATATAATCCAGTTTCAGCACATTTTTCCACAACAGCTGTATAGGTTTTCATTTTTTTCCTCTTTTAATTGCACTGTCCACACCGTATATGTTTTGTCCAGTGCTGAGTAGATGAGGCAATTGTTTGGGTGTTTATGAATAAGCTCATGCTGAAGGTCTCGAACTCCTAGCCTTCCGCAACCTAACGCTCTATTCAGTAGAGCTAAAGGCTATCAATTCAATTTATCCCTTTCCTTGAGCCCCCGTCAACCATGATTGGAGATATCGCGCGCCATGCAGCCTATCTACGGCAAGCTGCTGAATATGGGAGACAAATAACGAAAAAAGCCCCGGCGATTTTCGCCGGGGCTTGCGAATGGCGTCCCCAGGGGGATTTGAACCCCCGTCACCGGCGTGAGAGGCCGGCGTCCTGGACCGTGCTAGACGATGGGGACGTATATGGTGGGTCGTGCAGGATTCGAACCTGCGACTCTCGGCTTAAAAGGCCGATACTCTACCAGCTGAGTTAACGACCCGGCCTGGTGCGTCGAGCCGATTGGCGGTAGAGAAACAAAGCCGCGTCGCGCGTTCTTGCCTCCTATGGCTGAAGGCCGTCTTCCCTAGGGAAGTCCTGCCCGCCAACCGATTTCCCTTTGTAATGAAACGGCGGCCTGTTGTCAAGCCGTCTCCAGAGGGAAGCAGATAAATCGTTAGCTCTTTTCCGCACCCGAGGGATCAATGAGCTCCGTTCCGCCCATGTAGGGTCGAAGCGCGCGCGGGATCACCACGGAGCCGTCCTCCTGCTGGTTGTTCTCGATGATGGCCAGCAGGGTTCTGCCCACGGCCATGCCGGACCCGTTCAGGGTGTGCACCAGCTCGCTTCCCTTGGCATTTTTGGGCTTGTAGCGGATACCGGATCGTCTGGCCTGGAACTCGCGGCAGTTGGAACAGGAGGAGATCTCCCGGAAGGTGTCCTGTCCCGGAAGCCAGATCTCCACATCGTAGGTCTTGGCCGCGGAAAATCCGAGATCCCCGGAACACAGGGTCACCACGCGATAGGGAAGCTCCAGCTCCCGCAGCACGGACTCGGCGTCCTGCAGCAGCACCTCGAGCTGGCTGTCCGAATCCTCGGGGCGGGTGAAGCGCACCAGCTCCACCTTGTTGAACTGATGCTGGCGGATAAGGCCCTTGGTGTCCTTGCCGTAGGAGCCCGCCTCCGAGCGGAAGCAGGGGGTGAAGGCGGTATAGGCCAGCGGGAGGTCCTCCTCGGGGATGACCTCGTTCATGTGCAGGTTGATGAGGGGCACTTCCGCTGTGGGGATCAGGTAATAGTCCCAGTCCTCCAGCCTGAACAGGTCCTCCTCGAACTTGGGGAGCTGCCCAGTGCCCTGCATGCTTTCCCTGTTCACGATGAAGGGAGGCAGGATCTCCGTGTACCCGTTCCGCTGCGTCTGCAGCTCGAGCATGAAGTTGATCAGGGCCCGTTCCAGCCTGGCCGCCCAGGACCAGTACACCGCAAAGCGGCTTCCGGTGATCTTGGCCGCCCGCTCGAAGTCCAGCCCGCCGAGCTCCGCGCCCAGCTCCCAATGGGGCCTGGGCTCGAACCCGAAACCGGGAAGCTCGCCCCAGCGCCTGATCTCCACGTTGTCCTCGTCGGAGTCGCCGGTTGGGACCTCCTCGTCGGGGAGATTGGGGATGGCCAGCCTGATCTGCAGCAGACGCTCCTCGCAGTCCTTCTTCTTCCCCTCCAGCTCCTTGATCTTGTCCGAGACCCGGGACAACTGATCGATCTGCTCCGAGGCCTCCTCGCCCTTCTTCTTGAGCCGGGCCACCTCCTCAGAGGCCTGATTGCGCTGCCGTCGCAGCTCCTCGACGTCCTGGATCACCGAACGCCGCTGTTCATCCAGCTGTAGGAAATCCTGGATGGAAAGGTCCATACCGCGGCGGCTCATGGCGTCCTGGACCAGCTCCGGGTTCTTGCGGATAAATCTCAGATCCAGCATATGCGCGCTCCACAGGATATGACCCGTTCAGAAAAAAGTAAGGGCGTAGCTAGCCACTACGCCCTTACTAGGGAAGCCGGACACCCAAAGGAGCCTGTTACCGCTGCTCCCTTTCGGGCCTGACGGGGTTACCAGGTCCCTTGCCGTCCGGCTCCCCCTTCCCGGAACACGGATGCGTCCGAAATGCTCTCGCTGTTCGCGCTGTTGGAGGGGGAAGGGCAAAATGGCGGAGAGGGAGGGATTCGAACCCTCGGTGCCGGTTCTGCCGGCACACGCGATTTCCAATCGCGCGCCTTCGTCCAACTCGGCCACCTCTCCGCAGTTCCAAGCCAAGCCTTGTAACCACAAAGCTGCTGCTTGTCAAGCGCGCCGCGGGACGAGCCGAGACCATCGTTCTCTGCGGCCCTTTTCCCGAGGGACAAAAAAATCGGCTCCGCGAAGAAGCCGACAGAAAAAATGGCGGAGAGGGGGGGATTCGAACCCCCGAACGGGTATTACCCCGTTACTCGCTTAGCAGGCGAGCGCCTTCAGCCAGCTCGGCCACCTCTCCGCACATCACGCAACCTAAACCCCTGCTCCGGCCTTGTCAAGAAGGCATCCCGCCCTTCGGGCCTCTATTGTCCCCACGCTCTGCATGGGGATATGTCAGGGACGCTCCGTGTCCAGGATTGAGCACGGGAGCGGTCGGAGCAGATTCGTTCCACGCAGGACCCTGGAAAGCGGACTTTGCCTCGAAACAAGGGATCTGCTACAAACCTCATGTCCGGGCGAACCCGAAAATACAGGCCCCTGCTCCGGGGCGAACACGGTTGCCGATCATTGCGAGGAATATTCCGTGGAACCGCGCCACACCTCCCCCTGCGCCCTGCTCCTGCTCGTCGCGACCGCGGCCGCCCTGCTGCTTTTGAGTGCCTCCTCTCCCCTTCGCGCCGCCGAGGAGGCCTTCTTCTCCTTCTCCCCGAGCTCCGAGGATCCCTGGCATCTCACGGCGGACCGCCTTGTCCTGCGACAGCAGGAAAACATTTTACAGGCCTACGGCAACGTCGTTCTGCGGCAGGGGGAAAAGCGCCTGCAAGCCGATAACGCGACATACCACTGGGAAAAGAAGACCTTCCGAGCCTCGGGCCGTGTCCGCATCATGATGGACAAGAACTCCGCCAGGGCCAGGGAGGCCTCTTTCGACTTCACCAACGAGACCGGCTGGCTCCGTGACGGCCAAATCTTTCTCCACGACCCGCACATCTACGCCTCAGGCAGCGAGCTGCGCAAAACCGGCCCGCGGACCTTCACCTTCGACCGAGCCACAATCACCTCCTGCGACGGGGAGACTCCGGATTGGTCCCTGAGGACCAAGCAGGGCAGCCTCACAGTGGACGGATACGCCAGGCTGTGGCACCCCAGATTCCGCATCAGGGACTATCCCCTGCTCTATTCCCCGTTCATGGTGCTTCCGGCGAAGCAAACACGGCAATCCGGGTTCCTCTTTCCCCAGATCAGCACCAGCACCCAGGACGGGACCACGGTGAACATCCCCTACTATCAGGTCCTCGACCAGGAACGGGATCTGACCCTCTCCGCGCAGGCGATGAGCAAGCGCGGCGCGAAGCTGGGCGCGGAATACCGCTTCACGCCCGATCTGCAAAGCAAGGGTCTCTTCCGTGCGGACTGGCTCATGGACCAAAAGGAAGAAGAGGACGTGGAGGAATTCGAGGACTACGAACGCCCCAGCGACCATCGCTACTGGCTGCGCGGCAAATACAACGGATACTTGCTGGATCCCGCCTGGCGCAGCAAGCTGGATCTGGACTTCGCCTCGGACAAGTTCTATCTGCGGGAGTTCGACTACGGCACCCAGGGCTTCGACAACAGCAGGGAGGTTCTGCTGGAGGAGTTCGGCCGGGACATCGCGGACAGGGACGATCCGGTCCGGGAAAATATCTTCATCCTGAGCCGGAACTGGGCCAGCGCTGGATTGCAGGTCCGCACGGAATACAACCAGAATCTGGACTACTTCAACATCGATCCGGATGAAAGCCCCACTTTGCACCGCCTGCCGCAGATCGACTTCAATATCTATCGCACCTCCCTGCTGAACACACTCCTCGATTGGGAAGTCGCGACCGAAACGACCCACTTCTGGCGCCGCAAGGACGATGAGCCCACCGGGACCCGGATGGATCTGCACCCGAGGATCAGCCTCCCCCTCCAATCCCCCTACGGCACGCTCACTCCCAGCGCCGGCTGGAGGGAAACCATCTATCACACCATGGACGCCGGAACGAGCGATCCCCAACGGGACCCCATCGAGCGCCGCGGTATCTGGGACTTCTCCACCACTGCCACCAGCGAGCTCTATCGCATCGTTCACCTCAATCCGGTGAAGGGGCTCGAGGCCACCCCCGAAAACCGGGGGACCGTGCAGTGGAGCAAGATCAAGCACACACTGCGCCCCGAGGTGGACTACGACTTCATTCCCGAGCGGGATCAATCCCGATTGCCGGAGTACGACTCCGTGGACCGGATCGAGGCGCGGAACGAGGTCACCTATTCCCTGTCCAACCTTTTCGCCCTGCGCAGGGACCGGATCGTGGCCACCTCGTCCGGGAACGCCACCCGATACGAACGGACCAAGGATTACCGCGACCTCCTCAGCCTCAAGCTGGAGCAGAGCTACGATATCAGGGAAGCCGACCGCACGAGAAACCTGGACACCGACCCCCGGCGCCCCTTCACCGACATCAAGCTGGAGGCGGAAGTCACCCCCTTTCCCTTTGTCACCCTCACGGATACCACCTGGTATTCCCCCTATGTGGAGGACATCACCGAGCACGAGCACCGACTGAGCCTGTCCCATGGGCCGCTGTCCGCCTTCTTCGCCTACGACTATCTGCGGGAGATGGAACGCGACATCCATCGCAGCGACCAGGAGGAGCTCTCCATCCTCAAGGCCGGGGGGAGCCTGAACCCGGATGCGGGATGGCAGATGAGCTTCTCCACGGAGCGGGATCTGCAGACCTCAAAGCTCATCGAGCGCAACGCCTTCCTGGGCTACCGCCACCAGTGCTGGGTCCTTGGCCTCAACTACACCAGGGAACCGGATGAAACCCGATTCAGCCTCACCATTGGCTTACGGCCCTTTGGCCAGGTGGAGCAGGGAATCGCCGCGATGGAGGAATGACCGAAATGAGCCGGAATCAAGAACGCCCCGGAATCACGGTCCTGCCCAGCGAGCTGCAGAATCAGATCGCCGCCGGAGAGGTGGTGGAACGGCCCGCCAGCGTGCTCAAGGAGCTTGTGGAGAACAGCCTGGACGCCGGCGCGGATCGCGTGGATGCCGCGATCGAGTCCGGGGGACAGGGACTCATCTCCGTCCAGGACAACGGGATCGGGCTCGCGCCAGAGGAGCTGCCGGCGGCCCTGACGCGGCACGCCACGAGCAAGATCCGCTCCGTGGAGGATCTCCTGGGTCTGGCCAGCTTCGGCTTCCGCGGGGAGGCCCTGCCCAGCATCGCTTCGGTCTCCAGGCTTAGGATCACCTCCATCCCGGCCGGAGGCGGGGAAGGGTGCAGCCTGGAGGTGGAGTTCGGCGCCTTTTCCCAGCCGCGTCCCGCCGCGATGCGGGAGGGCACCCGGATCGAGGTGCGGGATCTGTTTCTCAACACCCCGGCCCGCCTCAAGTTCCTCAAGAAGCAGAGCACCGAGGCCAAAAAGTGTCAGGACGTATTCCAGAGACTGGCCCTGGTCCATCGCCACTGCGCCTTCAGCCTGAGCTCCGGAGGACGAAGGGTGCTGGGCTTCGAGCGCGACCAGGACCTTCTGCAGCGCCTGGAAACGCTCTGGCCGGAGCAGATCACCGCCTCGCTCCTTCCGGTCCGTCTTTCCCAGGACGGCGCCTCGATCACGGGATACGCGGGCCATCCGGACACGGCCCAGGGCAGGGCGGACAGGATCCTCATCTTCGTCAACAATCGCCCCATCCAGGACAAGCTCGTTCTGAGCGCCCTGAAGCAGGCCTATTCCGGACGGCTTCTCTCCAGGGAGTATCCCCAGGCCGTGCTTTTTCTGGATCTGCCTCCCTCGGAGGTGGACGTCAACGTCCATCCCGCCAAGTCCGAGGTCAAGTTCCGCGAGGAGAAGGCGGTCTATTCCCTGGTGATCAACGCGGTGCGCAACGCCTTGGCCGCCGGGGACTCGCCCTTCTCCGCGACGAGCCCGGGCCCGGAAGACACAGCCTCCGCCCCCTCCGCCCGCGGGACCCCATCCGCCAAAGGAACCGGATCACGGATGCGGCCCCACATCCCGGAGACGGAACTCCGCGATCGGTCCGGAGAATACACCCCTTGGCCACGGGACGGGGGAAGCACACCGCAAACGGGACAGGAAACCGTCCCCCCCAACCCCGATACTGGCGGCGAAACCGGGACAACTGCCCGTATCGGTCCCGAGCTGGACTATGTGGGACAGCTCGAAGCCACCTATCTGATCCTGCACTCCGGACAGGAGATCCTCTTCGTGGACCAGCACGCGGCCCACGAACGGGTGCTGTACACCAGATACACCCAGGGCGGCGAGACGCAACGGACGCAGCGCCTGGCCCTGCCCCTGAAGCTGCGCCTGCATCCCAGCGAGCAGGCCGCGCTGGACAACGCGGCCCGCAATCTCCGGGAGCTCGGATTCGCGCTGCACCGCGAGGACGCGGAGAACCTCGCCGTCCAGGGCATCCCCCACTATCTGGACCGCTCCGCGGCCGGGGAATTCCTGCGCGACGTCCTGCGGCAGGGAGAGGGAGGACTGGAGGCAATGTGGTGTCTGCTGGCCTGCCGGAACGCGGTCAAGGCGGGGGAGCCCCTGGCCCTGTCCGAGGCGGTGGAGCTTTTGCGGGCCTGGATGGATTGCCCGAACAGGCAGCACTGTCCTCACGGACGGCCGGTGAGCGCCCGGATCACCTCACGGGACCTGGAAAGGATGTTCAAGAGGGGAAAATAGGCGGATCGCTTCTTTTGCCCGACCGCATGGAGCGCCCGGCTGAAAGCGGAGCCGGCTGGAGGGTGACGCCCGCCGCAAAGGAAGCGGGATGACCCGTATCAACGCATCGGCCCATTCCCAGTGCGTCCCCGGGGCGCAGGATGCCGACAGACAGGAGACAATCATCCGAATTATGCCCGAAGACGCCTTTATCTGCCAGATGTGCGGCACGTGCTGCACCGGAGAGGGAGGGATCGTCCTCTCCCGATCCGATCGCATGCGACTCTGCGCCTTTTTGGAGCTCTCTTCCGAAGAATTCGAGGAGCGTTACGCCGTCCGAAGCGGCTCCAGCATCTCCCTGGCCACCCAGGAGGACGGCGCCTGTATCTTCTTTTCCCCGGAGTCCGGCTGTCGGGTCCACTCCGTCAAGCCGGAGATCTGCCGGGCCTGGCCCTTTTTTCTGGGCAATCTGCGGGACGAGATGAGCTGGAGAATGGCCCAGGACTACTGCCCCGGGATCAATCCCGGAGTGAGCCACGAAGAGTTCGTGCGCCAGGGCCTGGCCTACCTGCGGGCCCACGGCCTGCTCCACTCAAGCGGGGATGACGGAGCCAGCTCCCTGCAGATCGGGAACTTGCTCGACGGCGGGGAAGGCAGGGAGCGCTAGTGTCTTGACCGCCAAATAAAGGTGAAAACATCTGCTCTCATCAAACTACATATGCAGGTGTTCGTTGCGATAAATAGTCAACAATTTATTCATCATTTTTCGGCGGACGCGACACTAGGAGTGATGTAGCCTTGAACTAGGCACCGAGAATATCAATTGCCTGAAACAAAGAATCTGATTGGACCGAGACTTGGTCATATGCGAGGCGCAAGAGCTTTTGAAACCGGAGTGTATAGAAATACATGAGGATTTCAAAAGCTCGCAGCAACGAGGGAGATGGCCAAGTCCCCGTCCAATCACAAACTAGAACATGGATTCCCCGGACTCCTGAATAGTCTTGTTGAT
>CAYFSD010000033.1:0-10805 GCA_964345705.1 uncultured Desulfohalobiaceae bacterium | reverse complement strand
CAGAAGATGATGTCCAAATAGCCCCTTGCCGCTAGCTAGCATGCCGGCCAAGGGGAAAATGCGCCGGCTTGCGGGACCTCGAAGAAGGCTCGCAGCCGGCGCGCGAACCATCCCCGGAAGGGGGCACAGAAGTTGAGCCCGTCCGAGACTGGATCAACTCATCTGTGCCCCTTTTTTATGGCTCAAAAGAACAGTGACACTCCCGGATGGAGAAAAGAAGGCTCTCCCCCATGCCATTTTTCGCAACTCGACCTTTCCATCTCTTCATCGCCCCGTTTTTCTACCTTGCATCCAGGCTCCGGGCCCTGCACCCCGCAATCGTCCGGTCAATCGCCCTGCTAGCCCTGACCCTGCCCTTGCTGGCCACTTCCGCCGGGGCTGACCAGGGAAGACACTTCTACCCCCTTGCCCGCTCCGAGCTGCAGCAGGGGCTTTCCCCGGTCATCGGCAGCACCGTCGGCTACACCATCAAGAAAGAGGACACCCTGCTGGATATCGCCCGGAAATTCGATCTCGGATACAACGAGATCCGTGTGCTCTACCCCGAAATGGACCCCTGGATGCCTCCAACCGGGTCGCGGATCGACATCCCCAGGATGTGGATCCTCCCGGATTTTTCCCCCAACTCCGAGCCCCCTGAAGTCGTGATCAATCTGGCGGAAATGCGCCTGTTCCTCTACGACGATCAGCGGGAACTGGTCCGCAGCTACCCCGTAGGCATCGGCCGAGCGAGAACGCCCACACCAACGGGTGATTTCCGTATCCGGCATAAGGTTAAGGATCCCGACTGGACCGTGCCGCTGGAGCTCCGGGACAAGTACGGTATATCCAGGGTCCCCGCGGGAGACGGCAATCCACTGGGGGGCTACTGGCTGGGTCTGGACCTCTCGGGCTACGGGATCCACGGCACCAATTTCGCCTGGTCCGTTGGCCGGGCCTCCACCAACGGATGCATTCGTCTCTATCCCAAGGACATTTCCCAGATCTTTTCCTTGCTGGGCTATCGGGCCCGGGTCCGGATCGTGTACCAGCCGGTCAAGCTCGGGATGAAAGACGGCGAGCTCCTGGTGGAGGTCCATCACGACGTGTACAACCGCTTCGACGACCTCGCGGCACACGCCTTTCGGATGCTGCAGACAAGGGGGCTGACCCGCCAAACGGACATGATGAAGCTCCGTCTGGCCCTGCAGCGTCAATCAGGGAAGCCGGTGAGCATCTCTGACGCAGCGCAACGTGCTGAATAGTTACCGTTGTCGGAAGGTGTTCGAATGTCAGGCGGGAAAGGCATCCCCGGCCGGCTCTGAAAAATTCGGCCGGGGAGTGGATGGCGATCAGGCGCGGGAGTTGTCCGCCCTTGCCGTCTCCTCGGATTCCTCCGGCTCGGGCGTGGGCCCGATGCCCAGAAGCAGGGAGCCGGCGATGTAGATGGAGGAGTAGGTCCCCACGATCACCCCGATGAGCAGTGCCAGGGCAAAATCGTGGATCACCCCGCCTCCCAGGATCACCAGGGAGAGGACCACCAGCAGGGTGGTTCCGGATGTGAGCAGGGTGCGGCTGAGCATCTGGTTGATGCTTCGATTGATCACCTCGCCCAGGGAAGGCGGTGACTTGGCGCGCAGGTTCTCCCGGATGCGGTCGAAGTTGACGATGGTGTCGTTCAGGGAATAGCCCATGATAGTGAGCAGGGCGGCCACCGTGCTCAGCTCGAAGTCCTTGCCCAGCAGGGTGAGGATGGCCACGGTGATGACGATGTCGTGCACCAAGGCTGTTACGGCTCCCAGCGCGTAGTTAAGCCGCAGGTACCAGCAAAGGGCCACGGTGATCAGCAGCGCGGCCAGGGCCAAATACCCCGGAGGCAGCCCGATGAGCTGCAGCACGTACACCCCGGCGAGGAGGCCTCCGGCCATGACCCCGGCGATGCCCCACTTCTGCTCGAAGCGGCCGGAGATATAGATGGAGATGAGCAGAACGGCGTAGAACAGGGCTTGCATGGCCTTGTTCTTGAGATCCTCTCCCACCTTGGGACCGACCATTTCCAGGCGCTGGATGGTGTGCCCTGCTTCCAGGTTCTCGGTGAGGTGCTCGTCGATGGTGCCGCGGACCTTCTCCGGGGCCTGCGTGCCGGAGGGAAGGCGGAGCAGATACTGGTGCTTCCCGCTCTGGCCGAAGCGCTGCGCCCTGATCCCCTCCAGGCCGGCGCCCTTAAGGACGGTGTTGAGCTTGCCCACATTGATGTCGCGGTCGAACTTGACCTGGACATTGATCCCGCCCGCAAAGTCGATGCCGAACTTCAGGCCTCCCTGATACACAATGGCGAGCAGTCCCAGGAAAATGACCACCCCGGAGAGAAGCGCGGCGATCTTGCGGCGTCTCATGAAATCGATCGCGGTGTCGGACTTGATCAACTGCAGACCCATAGGGTGCTTCCTTTGCGCTTGGTGATCCGGACGCGCCCGCTCTATTCAAGGGGCACCAGGTCCACTGGTTACAGTTTGAGCCCACTCCCGGGACGCTTGTTCTTGAGCCAGAGCTCAAAGAAGGCCCTGGAAACGAAGATCGCGGTGAACATGGAGGCCAAGGTCCCGATGGACAGGGTCACGGCGAAGCCGCGAATGGGACCCGTCCCGAACTGGTAGAGGATGAGGGCGGCCAGAATGGTGGTCACATTGGCGTCCATGATGGTCAGCGAGGAACGGACGAAGCCCTCGTCCACCGCCTTGGCCGGACTCATGCCCCTGCGCAGCTCCTCGCGGATGCGCTCGAAAATGAGCACGCTCGCGTCCATGGCCGTTCCCACCAACAGGATGATCCCAGCTATCCCGGGCAGGGTGAGGGTCGCCCCGAATCCGGCCAGGACTGCGATGATCATGAGCATGTTGAAGCCCAGGAGCAGATCCACGATGACCCCGCCGATGCCGTAGTAGATCACGGCGAAGACAAGCACCAGCAGCCCGCCCACCACCAGGGCGGTGACCCCCTGCTGAATGGACTGCTCGCCCAGGGAGGGGCCCACGCTCCGTTCGTGCAGGACGTTCACCGGCGCGGGCAGGGAGCCGGCCCGGAGGACGATGGCCAGGTCGCGGGCCTCCTGATCGGAAAAGTTTCCGGTGATGCTCGCCCGACCGCCGCGGATCCTCTCCTGAATGGTCGGGGCGGAATAGACATTGTCGTCCAGCACGATGGCCATGCGGCGGTTCACGTTGTTCCCCGTGATCCGCTCGAAGATCCGCGCACCCTGATCGTCGAAGGAGAGCGAGACATAGGGCTGATTGTACTGGTTGAAGGCCACATTGGCGTCCGAGATGTGCTGGCCGGTCATGAGCACCCGCTTTTCCAGGACAATGGGCTCCTCCTCGTAGGAACCGTCGGCCTGCTGCTTCCGGATAGTGGCCAGCTCCGAGCCTCGGGGGGGCTGGCCCTGAACGGCCTTCTGCACGTCCGCGTCCTCGTCCACCAGCTGGAACTCCAGATGGGCCGTTCGCTTGACCAGCGCCACAGCGCGTTCCGGATCCTCCAGCCCGGGCAGCTGGACCTGGATCCGGTTGCCCTTCATCTGCCGGATATCCGGCTCGGACACCCCGAACTCGTTGATTCGGTTGCGAATGACCTTGAGGGCCTGATCGATGGTCATGTCCCGGAGCTCTTTCCTGTGATCCCCGGTCAGGGACAGGGTGTACTTGATTCGGCCCTGGCTCATTTCCTCCCTGTCCCGGACCGTGAGCTCACCGGAATAATTGCGATCAATGATCCCCTCCAGCTGATCCGCCTTGTCCCCGTTCAACAGATAGAAGCTCAGGAGCTCGCCTCCCTCCACACTTGGACGAATGATCACGATGTCCTCGTCCTTGGCCTGGATCCGAAGGCTTTCGCCCATCTGGTCCAGCGTGTTGGACAGGGCCTTGTCCATGTCCACGCCCAGGGTCAGGCTCATCCCGCCCTGCAGATCCAGGCCGAGGTTGACCTCCTTGTCCGGCAAAAGGCTCCGAAGAGGATTCTCCTCTCCCAGAAAGGTGGGCAGGGAGTAGACAAGGGCCAGGCCGATCACAAGAGCAGATATGAGGATGCGATAGGTCAGGCTGATGCGCATACCGGGATGTCCTTTATGTGAATTGGCGAGACAGCGGCGAATCCGCGAATCGGCCCGTCTCGACGCACAAGGGGGTCGTGGGGACTCCCCCGCCCGGGGCTACTGGGAGCATCACGGGCGCGGAAAGGCGAACACCCCTCGCGGAAGGATGTCGGAGGAGCGGGACATGTCCGCGGGACCCTTTCCCGAACAAAGGACCCCGCGTCTTCCCTCCGGAAAAAGGTCGGAGCTCATTTCCGTCCGGAAAGAAAATTTTCCGGACAAAAAGAAACTAGCCCTTTCTGCCCGAGGAGGAGGTGACCTTCTTGTCCGTCTTGCTGGAGATATAGTTCCGGTTGACCTTGACCTCCATGTTGTTCCCCAGGTCCAGGGTCATCACCTCGTCCTCGGAGACGGAGGTGATGCGTCCGTACAGCCCGCCCCCGGTGACCACGTAGTCGCCCTTCTGCAGGCTGTTGAGCATTTCCCTGTGTTCCTTGGCCTTCTTCTGCTGAGGCCGGATCAGGAGAAAATAGAAAATGACAAAGAGAATGATCAGGGGCAGGAAGGCCATCAGGGGATTGCCCTCGGCCCCTGCACCGCCGCCCTGGGCGCCCATGGCAAAAGCGAGATTTTCACCGAGCATACCGCTCTCCTGTGCGTTTATCGTTTTCTTCCGCTCGAAATCGTATTCCAAAGCCCGAATTCCGGTCCCGCGGCGGGGGAAATGCGGGGCGTGAGGCTCATCCGAAAAAAATGGAGCTCCTCGTGCGCGCCGAGCCTCACGGCCTGTCCGACACAGAGATAACTCCGAATATCTGTCCGAAATGTCCGGATTGGCACTACCTGGAAACAACGCCCTCTGTCAAGCACCTCACCCCGTATGCGCCTTTTTCGAATCGCAACGGCCTCTCCTCAAGGAAAAAGCGGCGAGCTCCTTGGAGCCGCACGCTTCCGCCGCTTCTCGGCCACGGAGCGGGGGCTACCAGTATTTGCTCCACTCCGAGTATTCCCCCTCGAACTGCTCGAGCTCTTTCTTCTGGGACGTGGTTTGCGCCATTTCCTTTATCTTCTCCAGATATCTCTCGCACTGATCCTTCTGGTTCCGATACAAAGCGGCGTACGCGTAATGGAGATATCCGGAAAACTGATCCCCGGAGCGGCCGAGAATCCGCCCCAGGGTCCTGTGGACCTCGGAATCCCGGGGCACGTATTCCGCAACGCGCCGCAGATCCTTCGCCGCCCTCTCCGTTTGTCCCTGCTCACCCAGGATCCTTCCCCGGAAGAAGAGGGCCATGTAGTCATCCGGCCGCTGGCTCAGGGCCTTTTCCAGATGAGACAGGGCCCGGTCGAACTGCCCCAGCTCGAAGAGGAACCTGCCCAGCTCCCGATGCCACAGCGCGCTCACTCCTTCACAGGGCGGCTCGCCCTGCAGCAGCTCCCTGGCCCGATCGATCTGATTGCGCCTGGCCGCAGCGATCCCGCTCCCCAGCTTGCGGAGACAGGGGTCCTTCTCCTGCTTGCGGAAATAGCTCCAGGCCGACGCGGGGTCCGTATACCGGGCCCGCACGAGCATCTGAACCTTCTTGTGCTCCCAGCTCGGACCGGGCTCTCCACTTCTTCCTCCCTGCAGGCGCCGAGCCACGTCGCGCACGTACCCGATCCGCTCCGCCACTCCGGGGTGCGTGGACATGTACGCCGGCATG
Organism: uncultured Desulfohalobiaceae bacterium; assembly: GCA_964345705.1. Lineage (GTDB taxonomy): Bacteria > Desulfobacterota > Desulfovibrionia > Desulfovibrionales > Desulfothermaceae > JAIPDU01. Next base: position 5,033 of record CAYFSD010000033.1, on the reverse strand, counting down.
GATCCGGCTCCGCTCAGCCGCATCTGCTCCTCGATCCGCTCAAAGGCCCGGGCCATGCCCTCGGGCTCGTACCCGGAACGCGCAAGATACTGCAGGCCCAGATGATCCGCCTCGCGCTCGTCATCCCGGCTGTATTTCAGGGAGGCCGCCTGTCCTCCGGCCATGGACCCCACGGCCAGGGCCTCGCCCGCCTCCGAGCCGCCTCCGCCGAGCAGGACTCCGGCCAAAACCCCCGCCAGGGTGGCCAGATTGATCGCCTGGGAGCGCTCGATGTTGCGGGCCAAATGCCGTTCCGTCACGTGGGCCAGCTCGTGGGCCAGCACGGCGGCGAGCTGATCATCGCTTTGCATGGCCAGGATGAGCCCGCTGTGGACAAAGAGATATCCCGCCGGAGCGGCGAAGGCATTGACCGAGTCGTCACTGATGACGCCCAGGGTGATGTCGAAGGGCTGGGAAGGCAGGGTCCTCTCGACGCGCGAGAGGATGTCCCGAACGTGATTGACCACCACGGGATCGTGGATCAGGGGAAACCGGGATCGGATCAGGACATTGAACTTGCGGCCCAGCTCCGCCTCGTCCTTAACGCTGAAGTCCCCGAACCCCGCGCGGGACGAAGAGACCGGATGCGCCACCGCGAACACGGTCACGAGGAGCAGACAGCACAGGATTTTCCCCTTTGAACCGAATACACTCCCTCTGATTCCGCTCACGCGTGCTCCTATGCGCCTCTTCACCAGGGAATGACGGCGAAGGGCGACAGCCGACCTGGAACGAAGCGCGCGGACCGCTCCCGAAAAGGGAGAGGGCCATCGCGGTCCGCCGCTACCGGATCCGTGTCCGGTCCATTCCGGACGGCATGGGCCTACTTGTTCATCATGTCCAGAAATTCCCGATTGCTCTTGGTCCCCTTCATTTTATCCAACAAGAATTCCATGCTGTCAACGGGATTCATGGTGGACAGCACCTTGCGCAGGATCCAGACCCGGTTCAGCACGTGCTCGGAGAGGAGGATCTCCTCCTTCCGCGTGCCGGAGCGGCTGACGTCGATGGCGGGGAATACCCGCTTCTCCGAAAGATTGCGGTCCAGAAAGACCTCCATGTTGCCCGTGCCCTTGAACTCCTCGAAAATGACCTCGTCCATCCGGGATCCGGTGTCCACGAGGGCGGTGGCGATGATGGAAAGGCTGCCGCCCTCCTCGATGTTCCGGGCCGCTCCGAAAAAACGCTTGGGGCGCTGCAGGGCGTTGGCGTCCAGCCCGCCGGAAAGCACCCGGCCCGAGGAGGGGGTGACCGCGTTGAAGGCCCGGCTGAGCCTGGTGATGCTGTCCAGAAGGATGACCACATCGTAGCCCCGCTCGGTGAGGCGCTTGGCCTTCTCGCTCACCATGTCCGCGACCTGGACGTGACGCTGCGGCGGCTCGTCGAAGGTGGAGCTGACCACCTCTCCGTCCACCGTGCGCTCCATGTCTGTCACTTCCTCGGGGCGCTCGTCGATGAGCAGGACGATGAGGTAGGTCTCGGGATGATTGACCATGATGGAGTTGGCGATGTTCTGCAGCAGCATCGTCTTCCCCGTCTTCGGGGGAGAGACGATGAGCCCGCGCTGTCCCTTGCCGATGGGGGCGATGAGATCAAGGACACGCGCTGAGTAGTTGTTCTTCCCGTTCTCCAGGAGGAATTTCTCGTCCGGGTAGATTGGGGTCAGGTTATCGAAGAGGACCAGCTTCTTCGATTCCTCGGGTGTGGAATATCCCACCCGCTGCACCTTGAGCAGGGCGAAATAGCGCTCCCCTTCCTTGGGGGGCCGGATCTGTCCGGAGACGACGTCGCCCTTGCGCAGCCCGAACTTGCGGATCTGGGAGGGAGAGACGTAAATATCGTCCGGGCCCGGCATGTAATTGTACATGGGCGAACGGAGGAATCCGAAGCCATCGGGCAGGATCTCCAGCACGCCTTCGCCCATGATGTCCCCGTTTTGCAGGGAATAGGCCTGAAGGATAGCGAAGATGAGCTCCTGCTTCCGCAAGCTGCTGGGATTTTCCACGTTGTAGTTCACTGCCAGATCCATGAGCTCGTTCATGGATTTGTTTTTCATGTCCGAAAGGTTCATCATGACTGAAGTCATACGGCACTCCAACGTCGACGTATTGCTTCGCGGTTCTTGAAAAGCCCGATTCGACAAAATCAAAGCGGGGCCGGCCCCTCACCGTCCGAAAACGCTCAAAGGCATTTCCGGCCCTGTCCAAGCACTATGCCAACGGGACGGATGACAGCGAACGCGGAAGTAAGAGCGCTACAGGCTCCCATTGGCCGGGGACGGATGCGATCCGCGCCTGCGCGATCCGCACCGTCATCCGTTGACGTTCCTTGTTACCGATCACCGTCCTTCATGGGAATAGGGAAGGAACACTCATTTCTTCCCTGCTGGAGGCAGGGAAGCTCGCGGAAGGCTTGCACCGCGCGGGGGTGCTGCATTCGCATCGTTCCGAAAGGTCCGGGGGCGTGCTCCGGTGAGCTCGACACGATCCGGGAAAGGGGATTCGCGTTTCTCTCTCGCTTGGGGGAGCTATTCCCGCCACCCGCATAAAGCGCAGGCTGTCAGCCGAGATAGAGGCGGCTATTCCTCGGAAAGGCCGCTGAAAATCGCCTCGATCTCCTGCTGTAGCTCCTCCCTGTCCCGATCCAGGGCAAAGGCGAGCTCCGTGGTGATCAGCCCCATGGCCTGTTCCATGAGCCGACGCTCCCCGAAGGAAAGCTCCTTGTTCTGCGAGATGAGGATCAATTCCTTGAGCACATAGGCCACGTCTGCCAGATCGCCGCTCTTCAGCTTCTCGGAGTATTCCCGATAGCGCCTGTTCCAGTTCAGACCCGCATAGCCCTTGAAATCGCTCCACTCACGAAGGGAGCTCAATACGCCGCGACCGTATTCCGCGTCGCAAATGCCGCGCAGTCCCACGCCCCGGGCGTTGTCCGTGGGGACAAGCAGAGTGGCCTCATTGCTTAGGATCCGGACCACATAGAACTCACTCGCCACCCCGCCTATTTCACAGGACTGGATCCCTTCCACGCGGCCCACGCCCTGAGACGGATAGACCACCAGCTGATTCTTTTCGAACACCGCTCACCCTCACTCCCGGCGGGTGGAGAGCTCCCCGCCGCATTGGCCTTGCCCCTTCCCCATCCGCCGTTTCGAAATGTGACAGGAGGGGTATTCCTCTCCCTTACCACGAAACGCCTTGCCAGTCCACTGAACAGGGAACGGACTCGGGGCAGCAAGCCCTGTGAGAGCGTTCAGGACGTATTCATTTCAAAGAAGGAGCGATCCAGACTGTGGATCCGATTCATGGCACGATCCTTCCCGCGGGTGCAGAAGAGCCTGATGCCCTGCGCGGCTTCGGCCACTATGTGCGGAAGAATACGTTTTTCCTCGGAGGAAAAGGAGGAGAGCACATAATTCGCACCCGAACCGGTCCGCGGTCCGTCCCTGCCGATGCCCATGCGAAGCCTGAAGAAGGCCTTGGTCCCCAATTGGTCGGCAATGGATCGCAATCCGTTGTGGCCGGCCAGTCCGGAGCCGAACTTCAGGCGGAGCCTACCGAAGGGCAGATCCAGATCGTCATGGATCACAAGGAGGCTTTCAGGAGCAATGGTGAATTGACGGCTGACCAGCGCCAGGGGCTCTCCGCTCCGGTTCATGTAGCTCAGGGGCTGGGCGAGCAGCCACCGTCCGCCCTCTTCGGGCCGCCACTGATGAAGGATATAGTTCTGCGCCTTCTTGACACGGCTGATTTCCCCGAGCTCATCGCCACGCTGGATTAAGGATTCCAGAACGGCGAATCCGAAGTTGTGCCGCGTGTCCCTGTATTTTCGTCCGGGATTGCCCAGACCGGCGATCAATCCATTGTATTCCATCCGCATTCGGGAAGGCATGGCCCACGCGCCATGGGCGCGGGCTCGCCAGGGCATCGCTTGTGGCTCGAGACGGTGCGATCCGCGATCGAACACTGTGCTGATCTGGCTCAAAGGAACGAGCGAGCCGGCTACAGCTCAACCATCCCTGCCGGCCGGAGAGGAGAAAAAAGCAGGGGCTTCTCGGGAAAGGGCCTTTCGCTGTTTCCACCACGACAACCGAAGGAACCGCACAGCCCCTCACCTGCGCAAGGGGTCAGGTGCGCGGCCCCTGCACGGCTCGGGCGGTTGGGGCCCAATACGAAGGGCCCCCTCGATCCGCGATGATCAACGGACTCCGCGGGGCACGGGACCCTACTCCTCGGACGCCCCGCTCTCACCGGATTCCTCGGACTCACCGGGCTCCTCTGCCGCCTCGCTCTCCTCTTCCTCGACCTCTTCGGTCTGGGGCTTAGTAATCCCCACGATATGGAGATCCTCCTCCACATCACGGGTTACGCCTTCAGGCATTTCCACCTGGCTGAAATAGAGCGAGTCCCCGATGTCCAGCTCGCTGATGTCGATCTCCAGCTTTTCCGGAATATTCCCGGGAAGGCAAGTAACCGGAACAGTGTCAATGTAAGCGTTGACAGAGCCTCCGTTCTCCACTCCAACGGACTCGCCGACGAACTCAACGGGGATTTCGATCTTCATTTCCCGGCTGAGATCCACGCCCACGAAATCCACATGCTGGATAAGCCCCTTGACCGGGTGAAACTGAACATCCCATATGAGGGCCGGCTTTGCTCTCCCAGCACCCGACTCGCCCTCGATCCGCAAGTAGATCACCTGGTTCCCCGCGCGCTCGTACGTGGCCTGGATCGCGCCGTACCCTAGGCTGATGGGGATGTTCTTCCCCTCGCGGTCATAGTATACACCCGGGACCAATCCGGCTTTCCGTTGTTTCTTGGCCTCCGTCTTGCCCCGGGTGGCTCGACGCTCTGCCTGCAAGGACATGTTCTCCGTCATTCCTGTCTCCTTAACTCTTCGCTTATCGCGGAAAATGCTTGGACTCGAAATCGTGCCTTCGGAAAAAGGGGGTTGCGATCGCCTCGGCCACAGGCTCAGGAAAAGAGGACACTGAC
>CAYFSD010000032.1:3582-11129 GCA_964345705.1 uncultured Desulfohalobiaceae bacterium | reverse complement strand
TCTTCGCTGTACTGGAGATGCTGCTCATTCATTTGTGCTCTCCTTGGGCTTTCCCCTCGGGCAGACCTTCGATGTGCCGGTTGCAAGGGGAGAATCGGTCGCTTTTACTGTTTTCCGGGAGGACGGCAGTCGGGGACGTTTCCCCTCTCCCGGGCCTCGCGGTAGCGCTCGAGCGCTTCAGGGAGGTTCCGTTGCAGGGTGTCGATCCGCCTGCCCTTGGAAGGGTGCGTGGAGAGGAATTCCGGCGGGCCCTGGCCTCCGGCCTCCTGCATGTTCCGCCACAGAGCGATGCTGGCCCTGGGGTTGAAGCCGGCCGCGGCCATGTATTCCAGTCCCAGCACGTCCGCCTCGGTCTCCTGGGAGCGGTTATAGGGCAGGATGACCCCGACCTGGGCTCCCAGCCCGAGCAGGGAGAGGAGCTGTCTGTCCCGCTCTTCCTCGACACCGATGATGGCCCCGACTATGCCGACTCCGGCCATGGTGGCGTAGCTGGCGGAAATTCGGGCGTTGGCGTGCTCCATGCGCACATGGGCGATTTCGTGGCTGATCACGGCGGCGAGCTGGTCCGGGGTCTCGGCCACCTCCAGCAACCCGGTATAGATGCCGATGTTGCCCCCGGGGAGGGCGAAGGCGTTGACCATATCGTCCTTTTGAAACACAGTGACCTTCCAGTCCGTGGTCCCGTCGGATCGAGGCAGGGCGGAGGTCACGGTGGTGGACACGCAGCGCACGTAAGCCCGGATCTCTTTGTCCTTGACTTCCGGGGTCTCCTTCTTGATCTCGCCGTAGGCCTGGTTGCCCATCTGCTCCATCCGGGACGGGTCCATCAGCTTGAGCTGTCGCCTGCCGGTGGGCGTGGTGGCGCAGGCCGTCACGAAAAGGACGGCGAGCAGACAGAAGAACAGCACGATTGTGCGGACTGGCCTCCGGGACCGGCCTGCATGCCGGGGCACGGCTTGTCTGGCTGCGGCGATGGCGTAATCGGAGCTCATACCCACTATGTACCAGGCCGAAGGGGGTCTGGCAACAGGAAAGGTCTGCTGTTTGCCATCCCCGATCACGAGGGCTAGACATAATGGCAACTATTCAGCACATTGATCCGACCACGGCACGGGGTTTTTGAATCAACAGAGCTCGAGCTCTGAATTGTTCCCGTCCGGCATTCTCGTGGTGTTCCGGGAAGGCGAGCGGAATGGGCTCGAAAAATCGAGACAGCATGGAAGGAGAGAGATGACGGACCTGTATCTGCAGTGCGCCACAGGCATCAGCGGGGATATGTTCCTCGGTGCGATGGGGGATCTTGGGGTCGATGTCCGCGAGTTTCAGGCCTTGCTGGAACAAGCCGGTTTGAAGGTGGAGCTTTCCGCCAGAAGCCTGGATCGCTCGGGGCTCGCCGGATGCAAGATCGATGTGGGAGGTGGGCGGCAGCCGCTCAGGCACCTTCCGGAGATCGAGGAAATCCTGGACAGGCTGGACGTCTCGGACAGGGTCCGGGAGCAAAGCCGCGCCGCCTTTCGGCGGCTGGCCGAGGCCGAGGCCGAGGTGCACAATACAGACCCGGGGAGTGTCCATTTCCACGAGGTGGGAGCGGCGGACACCATTGTGGACGTGGTGGGGGCTTTCTGGGCCCTGGAGCGGCTGAGTGTGCGTCGCGTGGTCAGCTCCGAGCTGCCCTGGTTCGAGGGAAGCGTGACCATGGAGCACGGCACCCTGCCCCTGCCGGCTCCTGCCACGGCCCATCTCCTTCGGGGCAAGCCCGTCTATCCCAGCGGCTTTCGGCGCGAGATCATCACGCCCACTGGGGCCCTGATTTTGGATCAGGCCGTGGACGGCTTCCAGGAGGGCTTCTCCGGGCGCATTCTCCATTCGGGCATCGGATGGGGCGACATGGATCTCGGGGACACTCCCAACGGCCTCCGGGCCTTTCTCTTCGAGGCTTCCGGAGGAGAGCGGGAGCGCATCACGGTCCTGGAAAGCACCATGGACCATTTGACCGGGGAGGAGATCGGCGCCCTGTTCCAGGACCTCATTGAGGCCGGGGCCCTGGATGTGGTCTACTTCCCCGGGGTGATGAAGAAGAACCGGCCCGGCGGGATGCTGCAGGTTTTGGTCCGTTCCGAGCAGGCGGCCAGGGTGGAGGAGGAATTCTTTCGGCAGACCCTGACCCTGGGTATCCGGCGCAGGGAAACGGAGCGCGTGGTCCGGCCCAGGGAGTCCAGCCGGATGGAGACCCCGTGGGGCGAGCTCAGGGCCAAGAAGATCCCCCGGGGCGACGGGGCCGGGATCAGGCGCCCGGAATTCGAGGCCCTGAGGCGACTGGCACAAAAGACGGGATACAGCGTGGTCGAGCTCCGCCATCTCCTGCAGGAGAGGGGCGAGTAGAGGGGTCATGCGGCCTGTTCCGCTGCGACCCCCAGGCGGGGACAGACGTCGGCCAGCTCGCAGACGGAGCAGCGGGGAGCCCGGGCTCTGCAGACATCCCGTCCGAACTGGACCAGGAGGTGATTGATCCGGCCCCATTCCGAGCGGGGGAAAAGCGGAGCGAGGTCCGCTTCGATCCGTGTCGGATTTCCGGATCGGGTCAGTCCCAGCCTGTTGGCCAGCCGCTTGACGTGGGTGTCCACCGCGATGCCCTCGTGGATCCCGAAGGCCCCGGAAAGGACGATGTTCGCCGTCTTGCGGGCCACTCCGGGAAGACCGGTCAGCTCCCGCATGCCCGCGGGGACCTCGCCGGCGTGACGGTCCCGGATGATCCGGGCGCACTGGATGAGGTGCCTGGCCTTGTTCCGGTAGAAGCCCGTGGGGCGGATCACCTGTTCCAGATCTTCGGGATCCGCTTCCGCCAGGGCCTCCGGGTCCGGCCAGCGCCGGAAGAGCTCCGGAGTCACCGCGTTGACCCGTTCGTCCGTGCACTGGGCGGAGAGGACCGTGGCCACGAGGAGCTCCCAGGGGGTGGTCCCGTTCAGGGAGGTCCCCGTGTCCGGGTAGCGCTCCAGGAGCCTGTTCAGCACGATATCCGCGCGTTCCCGCATGAGCTCTGCCTGTTGGCGCGATTTGAAATTCACGAAAATATATTTATAATATTCATTGATGCCGAGCAAGGTGATTGACAGGGAGAAAACAGGGAAGCCTCGCCTTTCACGACGGAGAATGCCCGGTGTGGCTCGCCCCGCGCGAAAGCGGACGCAGGAAGGGAGCAAGATATGACCGTAGCCCTGGTCTACATCACGTGCGCGGACAAATCCGAGGCGGAACGGGTCGGCCAGGCCCTGGTGGAGGCCAAGCTGGCCGCCTGCGTGAACATCCTGGACGGCATGCAGTCCATGTTCTGGTGGCAGGGACGGGCGGAGAAGGACCAGGAGACCGTGCTCCTGGCCAAGACCCGGACCTCCCTTGTGGGCCGTCTGACGGAGAAGGTCCGCGCCGTTCACAGCTACGACTGCCCCTGTGTGGTCGCCCTGCCCATCATTGACGGCAATCCCGAGTTCCTGCAGTGGATCGTCGAGGAAACCGCTGATCCCGATTCCTGATGCCCCCGAGAGCGGAAAAGCCCCTGTCGCGCGGCGATATCCCTCGATCTCAACGGCCATGAAATACCACATCAAGACCTTCGGCTGCCAAATGAATGTCTGCGACTCGGAATGGCTGGCCCAGGCCCTGGAGATCAGGGGATGGGAGCCCGCGTCCGAGGAGGAGGCGGACGCCATCCTGGTCAACACCTGTAGCGTCAGGGAGAAGCCGGAGCAGAAGGTCTACAGCCAGCTGGGGCGGCTCAGGCGGAGCAATCCCGGGGCCGTCGTCGGTGTGGGCGGCTGTGTGGCGCAACAGGTGGGGCGGCGCTTCTGGGAGCGGTTCCCCCACGTTCGCCTGGTCTTCGGGCCGGACGGCGTGGCCTCCGTCCCGGAGAGCCTGGAGCGGCTGGCGTCAGCCCCGGATCTGCGGATCAGCCTGCTGGAGCTTACCGAGGAGTATCCGGAGCGAGAGAGGGTCTGGTCCGGTCTTCGCCAGCCGGCTCAGCGCTTTGTGACCATCATGCAGGGGTGCGACAACTTTTGCGCCTACTGCATCGTGCCCTACACCCGGGGGCGGCAGAAGTCCAGGCACAGCTGTGAGGTGCTGCGCGAGTGCGAGGAGCTGGTGGCTTCCGGGGTGCGGGAGATTACCCTGCTGGGACAGAATGTGAACAGCTACGGCAGGGACGGCAGCGGGGCGGACATGGGTTTCGCCGAGCTGCTGGAGCGCGTCTGCTCCATTCCCGGCCTGATGCGGGTCCGCTTCACCACCTCGCATCCCAAGGACATGGATCCCGAGGTGATCCGGTCCTTCGGCAGGCTGGAGAGCCTGTGCCCGGCGCTGCATCTTCCCCTGCAGGCCGGATCGGACCGGATCCTGCGCAAGATGGGGCGTCGATACACCAGACAGGGGTATCTGCGGCTCGTGGAGGCCCTGCGGGCGGCTTGTCCGGACATCGTCCTGAGCACGGACCTGATGGTGGGCTTCCCCTCCGAGACGGAGGAGGACTTCCAGCAGACCCTGGACCTCATGCGGCGGGTCGGATTCGACAGCAGCTTTTCCTTCAAGTATTCTGATCGTCCTGGCACGCGGGCCTCGACCATGCCGGACAAGGTTGGGGAGGAGGCCAAGGCGGACCGTCTTGCCCGCCTCCAGGCCCTGCAGGAGGAGCTCACCGCGGAGTCTCTTCGCTCCCTTCAGGGAGAAGAGGTGACGGTTCTCGTGGAAGGGGCCGGGGCACGGGGCAACGGCGGCACCCGGAGCTGGAGTGGCCGGGAGCCCGGAGGCCGGATGGTGAACTTCGCGCCGCCCGATTCGCGGGATCTCACCGGCATGATGATACCCGTCCGGGTCAGCGAGGTAAAGAAACATTCCGTTTACGGGGAGGCAGTGGACAAACCATGGTAGAAATGAAAATCTTCGGCTTGGCTTTGGACGAGCAGTCCCAGGTCCCGCTTCTTATCCTGAAGAACCAGGAGGAAACCAAGGTCCTGCCCATCTGGATCGGGGCCATGGAAGCGATGTCCATTTCCGTCAGTCTGAACAAGGTCTCCATATCCAGGCCCCTGACCCACGATCTGATGCTCAGGACCCTGGAGACCCTCGGCGCGTCGATTACCAGCGTGGTGGTGGTCGATCTGCAGGAGGGGACCTACTACGCTGAGCTCCATCTGGAGCACCAGGACCGGACCTATATCGTGGACAGCCGCCCCTCGGACGCCATCGCCCTGGCTGTTCGGCTCAATGTGCCGGTGTACGCCAACGAGGAGCTCCTGGAGCGCATGGACAAGCAGTTCGAGGAGCGGAGCGAGGCGGTGCTCAAGGACGAAGAATCCGAGAAGTGGACTGAAATGCTGCAGAACGTGGACGTGGACGACTTCAAATACAGGATGTAATCCATCCCGGCTTTCTGTGGGCGCGCGAATGCTCGATCTTCACACCCATTCCCTATTCAGCGACGGCTCCCTCATCCCGGCCGAGCTGGCCAGACGGGCGAAGCACGCCGGGTACAGCGGAATCGCGTTGACGGATCACGTGGATTCCTGCACTATCTCCTGGGTTCTGGAGAACCTGTGTCGGGGACTTCCCCAGATGGCCCCCCATCTGGGGGTGGACCTGTTCCCCGGCGTGGAGCTGACCCACGTTCCGCCCGCCCTGATCGCCGATCTGACGGATTGGGCCCGGGAGAACGGCGCCAGCCTGGTCGTGGCGCACGGCGAAACCCTGGTGGAGCCGGTGCCCGAGGGCACCAACCTGGCCGCTGTGGAGGCGGGCGTGGATATCCTGGCTCATCCTGGGCTGATCAGCAGAGAGGAAGCCGAGCTCGCGGCGGAGAAAGGGGTGGCCCTGGAGATCTCCACCCGCAAGGGGCACTGCCTGGCCAACGGCCATGTGGCGCAAATGGCCGCGGCCTGCGGCGCGCCTCTGGTGATCAACAACGACGCCCACGGACCGGGGGATTTCGTTAGCCGGGAGCTGCGCCGGGAGATCGCCATGGGAGCCGGCCTGAGCCGGGAACGGATCCATGAGGCGGAGAGCTGGTCCCGGCGGATCGCGGACAGGATGCTCCTGGCCCGTTCCGGGAAGTAGGACCCGTGCGAAGCGTGGAAGCTGTGGAGCCGGCCCGTGTCGCGGTCGCAGAGGACGGCGAGGGGCGGCTGTTATGACCAGTTGAACCGAATAAGGGTCGTTTGCGACGAAGGAAGGAAAGACACGATGGAGGGTGCAGGGAATACCGGCATTATCGCCATGTTCCTCGGGGCCACGCCGGTGGTCAAGAGTGTGCTGCTGATCCTGCTCGCCATGTCCGTGACGAGCTGGGCGATCATCATCTACAAGATTTTCTTGCTCAATCGGGTCAAGCGGTCGATCGGCCAGGAGATGGACATCTTCAAGCGGGCCAGGGACCTGGGAACCGGGCTGCGCAGCCTCAAGGGCCGCAAGGGGTCCATTCTCTACGGCATCGGAGTACAGGCCGTGACCGAGATCAAGAGCCTGGAAAAGTCCGGGCTCTATCCCTCGAGCCGGGTCAAGATCTCCTCGGACAACGTGCGTCGCGTGCTTCGACAGGCGGTGAGCAAGGAGACGGACTCCCTGGCCTACGCCCTGTCCTTTCTGGCCACCTGCGCCAACTCCGCCCCATATATCGGTCTTTTCGGCACGGTATGGGGCATCATGCACGCTTTCCAATCCATCGGTCTTCAGCAGTCCGCGGCCCTGGCAGCCGTCGCTCCGGGGATCGCCGAGGCCCTGGTCGCCACCGCCCTGGGGCTGGCCGTGGCCATTCCGGCCAGCATCGCGTACAACGCCTTTCTCGGTCAGCTCAACGCCATCGAGAACGAGCTGGTCAACTACGCCGGGGCCTTTCTGAACAGGGCGCAGCGCGAGATCCCCTGGATGAGCGCCTCCAGGGAGTCGCAGCAGACGATCGAGGAATAGGCCCGAGGGGAGCTCATGGAGTTCAATACGCGCAAGTCCGGATTCATCAATCAGATCAACGTGGTCCCCTTTGTGGACGTGATGCTGGTGCTTTTGGTTATTTTCATGGTGACCGCCCCCTTCATGACCCGGGGCGTGGAGGTGGATCTGCCCCAGACGAAGACGGTGAAGACCCTCCCGGAAAGCAGCCAGAAGCTCGTGCTGAACGTGAAGGCGGACAAGACCATCCTTCTGGACGAATATGAGCTGGAGCTGCAGGACCTGACCCAGCACCTGGACAAAGTGATGCAGAATAGGGAGGAAATGCTCTATCTCCGGGCGGACGAAAAGGTGCCCTACGGATTTGTGGTGAAAGTGATGAGCCGGATCAAGGACGCGGGAGTGAAAACCCTGGGCGTGGTCGCGGAGCGGGAAGATGAGCGAGGCTGATGTGGTGCGCCGATGCGGGTATTATCCAGCTGTATTCTCTCAGTGGTGATTCACGGCCTGGTCTTCGCCGCGGTGCTCCTTGGCCCCCTCCGGAGCGAGAAGCCCTCTGTCGACCTGGACCGCCCGGTCTACGAGGTGGAGCTGGTTAGGCCGCCGGAACCGCAGCC